>QHNK01000120.1 GCA_003218415.1 Verrucomicrobiota bacterium
TGGAAATTGTGGGGGAACCGGAATGAAAAGCCGCGAGGATCTTCCGAAAGAAATTGCGGTTCTCATGGGAGGCCCTGGCTCCGAACGCGACGTTTCGCTCGCCACCGGGCGAGGTGTATCGAAAGCGCTTCGCTCGTTAGGCGTGAAAGTGGCGGAAATCGATGTGCGGGATAAAGACTTCGAATTACCCGGCGATGTCGATCTTGCGTTCATTACGATTCACGGAACATTCGGCGAAGACGGCCAGCTTCAGAAAATTTTGGAGCGCCGCGGCGTCGCTTATACGGGCGAGGGAGTAGAAGGAAGCGAAACCGCGTTCGACAAAATTCGGACAAAAGAAAAATTTCAGGAACACGGAGTCACGACTCCGCTCTGGGAAGTGATTCATCCCGGCCAGCGTCCTACCCTTCCGTTGCCGATCGTCGTCAAGCCGCCACGTGAGGGATCAACGGTGGGCGTCGTGATTGTAAAGAGCGAAAGCGAAATCGAATCCGCGATCGGCGAAGCCGCAAAGTATGGCCGCGAATTGTTGATAGAAAAATTTGTGTTCGGCCGGGAATTGACGATAGGTATCCTCGGTGACCAAGCCTTGCCCATTCTCGAGATAATTCCCAAGGGCGGCTTTTACGATTTCAACAACAAGTATCCGTTTCTCAATCCGCAAGCTGGCGGTGGAGCAGAGCATGTTTGCCCGGCGAAGATCGACGCCGCAAAAACAAAAGAGATTCAGGATCTAGCGCTCCGCGCATTTCGCGCAGCAGGTCTGCAGGTGTACGCGCGGGTGGACGCGATTTTGTCTGAGAACGGGCAGCCGTTCATCTTGGAGATCAACACCATTCCTGGAATGACCGAGGCCAGCCTGCTGCCCGAAGCCGCCGCGGCTGCGGGGATCAGCTACGTCGATCTTTGCGCCCGCATTATCGCGCTCTCTCGCGACAGAACAGAAGGGAGCCGGAGATGAGTCTTGGCCAAAAAAAATCCCAATCGCGCAACCGACGAGTGTCCAATGTGCGCCAGCGGCGTCAGCAGCACTTGCTCGACGTGAAGGTCCGTTCCCGCAGAGCGACACAGCATCTCGTTCGAAGAGCCATGGGTGTGCTCTCCAGAGTAATTTTGCTCGCGGCGTTGCTCGGTGCCGTTTACGCAGGGGCGCGCGAAGCTGCAAGACGCCTATTCTTCGAGAATCCGGATTATCAACTCAGGACAATTGAACTACAGACTGACGGCACCTTGCAGCGAGAGCAGGTGTTGAAAGAAGCCGATCTGCGTGAAGGCGAAAATATTTTCAAGGTAAACCTGGCGCGCGTTCACGATCGGATACAGCAGCTTCCTCAGACCGACGAAGTCCAGGTGGTGCGAAAATTCCCGGGCGAGATCGATATTCGCGTGGTGGAACGAAAGCCGGTCGCCTGGATCACGAGCGAAAAGGAAATTTCAGATCCATTTGCGTCGGATGCTGCTTTTTTGGTGGACGCGCGGGGTGTTTTGATGAAACAAAAGAAGTTGTTGCCGGAATATCTGGGATTGCCGCTCATTCTGGGATGCTCGAGCGAAGCGCTCGAGGCGGGAAAAGTCGTCGAATCATCCGAAGCAAAAACAGCGCTGGAGTTGCTGCGCCTGAGCGCGCGCAGCTTTTTGCAAATGCGCTTTCAGATTCGAGAGATCGACGTCTCGAAAGGTTATTGCCTGCTGGTGACGGACAAAAATCACGCACGCGTGACGTTCGGGTTTAATGATCTGGAAACCCAATTACGGCGGCTGGAACATTTTCTTGTTTATTGTGATGACTCAAAGCAGGAACTCGGGACTGTAAACTTGCTTGTGCAACGGAATATTCCCGTCACTTTCGCCGAGCGAGCAGTTGCGGTCATTAACGATACGATCGAGCCCGCTGTGGAGCCGCGTATCATGAAGGCAATCCCGGTGCAGGCCCGCGAGAAACCTGCGCCGTCAGCGCCGAAGCCGCGCGCCGATTCGAAACCCCTTCCGAGGGCAATTCCCAGCCAACGAAAAAAAACGGACTAACAACGATGGCGAGCAATAATCTGATGGTCGGTCTCGAGATTGGCACCTCCAAAATCTGCGTCGTCGTCGGGGAGAGCCGGACGGATGGCACCCTCAAAATCCTCGGTGTCGGCCAGGCGCCGTCACGCGGCGTGCGCAAGGGGGAGATTGTTGATTTTGAAACGGCGATGAAATGCGTGCACGAGGCTATGGTCGATGCCGAACAGAAAAGCGATGTGATGATCCGCAGCGTTTACGTCGCAGTCGCCGGCTCGCATCTGCAAAGTTTCAATAACCGTGGATGCGTCATGCTGCCCGAGGACCGCGATGAAATTGATGAGCAGGATGTCGAGGACGTAAAAATTAATGCGCGCGAGGTGAGCATTCCGGCGCAAAACGCGTTCCTGCACTCCATCATTCAACATTATCATGTCGCTGGACAGAACGGGGTGCTCAACCCGATCGGGATGCTGGGCCAAAAATTGGAAGCCGATTTTCACATCATCCACGGTGTGCGCACGCGCATTCAAAATACCATCCGCTGCGTGAAAGAACTGCCGCTGGACGTGGAGGACGTTGTTTTTGGCGGGCTCGCTTCTGCGCAGGTGGTGCTCACTCAGCATCAAAAGGATCTTGGCGCGCTGGTCATCGATATGGGCGGCGGGACGACCGATTACGTCTTGTACGCCGATGGCGCAGTGAAACAAAGCGGTTGCCTTGCCGTCGGCGGCGACCACATCACCAACGATATCTCCATGGGACTGCGCATCCCGATGGCGCGCGCGGAGAAATTAAAAATTGAAGAGGGCAGTTGCATCCTGGGCAATTGTTTGCCTGGCGAAATAATTTTGTTGAAGGACGATTCAGGCTTCGCGGGCAAAGAGATCGAGCGGGAAACGCTGAACACGATCATTCACCTGCGCGTGCGCGAAGGACTTGAGCTACTCAAACGCGGACTCGAGGACGAGCCGTATCTTAGCTACCTCGGCGCTGGCATTTTTATGACCGGCGGTTGTAGCCTTCTTAATGGCATCGACCATCTCACAGAGGAAATTTTCGAAATTCCTGCACACTTGGCGCACGCGCAGACCACATGGGGCGTAACGTCCGCAGTGGAAGATCCCCAGTTCTCGACGGCGATCGGCCTAGTCAAGTTCGCACAAGTTATGCAAACCGATCGACCGCGGCGAGGCTTCGGCCGGATCATCGGAAGATTTTTCAGCGGAATCCGATGAGAAGTTCGAACGCACTCTCCAGCGGTCATCCCCAGCCCCGAAAGCTTTCGGGGCGAGGGACCTCACAAATGCGCTGGGCGTTTGCTTGCTTCAATGCGCGTGACCATAAAGCGCGAATAGTGCTGTGTTTGGTTCGGGTGACCTCTTCTCAAATTGAGAGGTTCCTCGCTTCGCTCGGAATGACACGTTTAAGAAATGGGGTAGCAAGATCGATATGATTCAACTCAGCAAAAATTACAGTCTCCCAGACCACCTCGCAGAATTTATTCCGGTAAAAGTGGTGAGCGTTGGCGGCGCCGGTTTAAACGCGCTCGATCGAATTGTGCTCGATGGCTTGGAGAAAGCCGGCGTAGTTGCGATCAATACCGATGTGCAGTCACTCACCAGTTCCGTAGCGCCCCATAAAGTGCAGCTGGGGCGTACGCTCACGCGCGGTTTGGGCGCGGGTGGCGACCCGGAGCTTGGCTACCAAGCCGCTGTAGAATCGACCGAAGAAATTCGCGAAGCGCTGTCGGAAGCGAATGTGATCTTCATTTGTGCAGGGCTCGGTGGAGGCACCGGTTCGGGTGCGGCCCCCTACGTCGCGCAACTGGCCCGTGAAGCCGGCGCGCTGGTGATCGCCTTCGTCACTCTTCCATTCACATTTGAGGGGAAACGGCGCAATGCGCAGGCGCGAGAGGCGCTCGCACGGCTCAACGAGGTCGCCCACTCAGTGATTTGCTTCGAGAACGATCGAATGGGCGACATGATCGCGCCACACGCTGGAATTCATCAGGCCTTCGCGACGGCCGATATCACGATCAGCCAGAGTGTTCGCTCGATTGTGAACCTGATCCAGCGGCCGGGGCTCATTCGCATCGGCTTCGACGATTTGCTCGCGGCATTGCGCGCTCACAACGGCCGTTGCTTGTTTGGCTACGGCGAAGCCGATTCGGACAATCGCGCGCATGACGCTCTCACGCAGGCCCTCAAAAATCCGCTGATGGATCGTGGCCGGATGCTGGCTGACGCGACACACGTGCTCGTGCAAGTAGCCGGCGGGCCCGGGCTCACGCTGTCTGAAGTCGAAATCCTTATGCAGGAACTCGGCCGTCACGTGAGCGAGCAAACACAAATTCTCTTTGGCGCCGCTGTGGACGGACGGCTGGGAGACCGGTTGAGCGTGACCATCATCAGCTCGCTCGCTGCGGAGGAGGATTTGATTTCACAATCCGGCGACCCGGGGACCTCCAGCAACGTGTCCGCGCATCCGCCAGCCCAGGAGCATTACCAACATCCCGCCCCACAGATTCATATAGAACCAGCTGCGATGGAATCTGCGCCTCCGGAGGAAAGCATTCCGTTTGAAGAACCGGTGGCGACCGCGGAAGCGACACCAGCCCCCGCATTCGTGCCAAGTGAACCAGAACCGTTCATAAATAGGCCACAGAAAAAGACGGTCCCGCACAAGGAAGAAAAGGCATCGTCCGAAAAGTCTGCGCATGCGAAGCAGGAAGTTTTGCAATTCGAGCCGGTCACGCGCGGGCGATTTGAAAAAAGCGAGCCGACGATCGTCGAAGGCGAAGACCTCGACGTCCCAACCTATTTGCGGAAGAACATCAAGGTGAAGTGAGTTGCAGAGCGCCCGACCGATTGCAAGAATCTTTGAAGCGATCCGAGCCGGTCGATTACCCTATCATCAGCTATGAGGCTACAAATTCGTGCGGATGAAGACGACCTTGGTTCCATCACCAGACAGTGATGGCTGACCACAATTAGCGCCGTCGCAGCGGCTCACATTGACTGGTGCAGCGTCATCTCTTTTCAGGAAGACATCCTGCCACTCCACTGTGCCGGTAACACTTTCGCGCGTCTGCGCTTTGGGATAAACCGTAATGTCACCATAGACGCGTTCCCAACCTTTGAGATGGTTCAACAGCTTGCGATCGTTCGGCAAATTTGCGTCGTAGGAAATCTCGGTAATCGCACCGGTGACGAGTGACAGTAGCGCCGGCGCGGTCGTTGAACCTCGTTTGATCAGAACAAGAGCCTTGTCGGAGTCCTGACGATCGATTCCAACCACCTTCGTTAGGCCGGCGACCTGATAGATCTTGCTCGCTGCACCGGTTTGAAGCGACAGTCGCCAGAGAGCTCCACCTTTGACCGTCAGCACTGCATCGTCATTAGGACCGAAAATCGGCGAACGAAATCCATTTTCATGGCCGAGTTTCTGCAGCGTTCCAGCTTTGAGGTTGCTGATCCAAATCTCCCCGCCAGCTTCGATTTCCTCGCTCGGTGCTTTCTGCTGACTTGGAGTCGCAGAGATGCCTGTAATGCGCAGCAGCTTGTTTAACAAGCCATCCTCCGCTGTGACGTACTGGCAGAAGAGCAGCGCGGCACACGCAATTAGGGCAAGGGCTTTTCTCATTTTTTCTGGGCAAATAGAATCCGCAGCAGGGGATCGTAAGCGACGATCTGCTTCTCTGCATCGAGCTTCTTAGCGTCCGCCGTGATGAGCGCTCGCTCATCAACAGAAGCCGCAGGTAGAACAAACAAGGTGGCCTGGTTGTTGTTTTCCCATATCAGCCACGTTCTGCGCTGCGATGCGGTTTGGGTTTCAGCGATGCGCGGAAAACTCTTGTGCGCGATGAGAATCGAGTAGTTAATCGGTAAAAGAAGAGCCTGCAGGGCGAGAAGCAGTGCGAGAAGTTGCGCGAGCCAACCTCCTTGCTCTGACCCAGGCGAGCGCTTGTTTCCCCCTATGAGACAGGCACCCGTTATTGCTGTCGCCCCGACCAACCCGGCGAAGAAAAGCGATGCGACCTGATCTTGATCATCAAGGAGGACGGCCTGCAGCCACGCGGGTCCGGGCAGGGTGGGCGCGAGCAGGAGGTTATTGAAAACGAAGCATTGGCGCGCCACGAACTGGATTACCAGAATGGCAAAAATAATGCCCGTGAGATAAAACGTGCCGGGTCGAATAGCCTGGAAACGCGACCGCAACTGTGCGGGAAGCAAACGCCAAAGTAAGCAAACGATCGCGGCCGGCACGAGCAACAGAAGCAAAAGCGACGGAACGGTCGCGAGTAGATAGACCACAAACTTCGCTCCGGCGAAAAAGTAGCGTTCCTCGAGCACGTCGAGATTTCGCGCTACACCGAGCATGGTGAGTTCGAACCTCGTCACGAGATAGCCGAGCAGGTAGAGGACAAAACTACCGAACGCGGAATAGCCCGCCCAACCGGTTGCGTAACTCTTGAGATGATCCGCGATGGTCTTGCCAATGTTCTGCATGTTACCGGCCGACCAGCCGAAACGCAGCCCAATAGTAGGGCTGCGGAAATTTCTTTTTCACTTCGATGCACGCTGCCCGTGCTGCCTCGGCCAGCGGCTTCTGTCGCGCTTCGGCGTGGAAAGTTTTCATCCAGAGCGCCGTCGAAGCCGCATCAACCGGCCATGAGGAGAGCACGAGACTGTTTGCCCCGGCATAAAGGAGAGCCCGCTCGATTCCGAGAATCTCATTGCCCGGAGTCGCCTCGGCCTCGCCCGTTTCGCACGCGCTCAACACGACCAGCCGCGCTTTGCCGAGCGGAAGCCCAAACATTTCCGCCGCCGTCAGGCGTCCGTCGTTCCCCGCGTCTTTGCCGAGCTGAAGATACGATAGCATTGGCTCCACCGGTGTGAATTTTCCGTGAACTGAGAGATGGAGAACATCATAATCACCCGCGATCGATTTCACTTCCGACTCGGGAATCAACGCATCGGTCACCGTTTTGCTTCGGTTGGGGTAAAACGAGGCCACCGCCTCCACTTCGCTTCGCGCCTCTTCGATGTCAGGATCAGCCGCAGCAAGCAGTCGGCCATTTTCGATTGCACCACCTTTTTTCAGATCGAGGAGCAGACCTGCGCTCGGTGCATCGGAGAGCGCGAACATTTCCCCTAACGACTGGCCTGATGGCGCGATCAAGGCGGCGAATGGCAGACGATTCATCTCAGCGTGCGGGATTAAGATCAACTGCTGGCTCTTGATCCAAGCCAGTGCCGGTTGAATGAGGTAAAGGAATAACTCACGCGCGGATTTTTCATCGAACTTCGCATCGCGGCTCGACACACTCGCGCGCAGCGCTGCCACCTTGGCTTTAAGTTCGCTGCGTGGAAAGAGAACGCTGCGCACATGCTGGCTTTCGCCGGCGACGTGCCACAGAATGAGGCCGTCATCGAGCGAGAGGTAATAGAGCATTTCGCTCCCATCTCGGCGGAGAATCTCTTGCACGTGCTCGAGCGAAGCCGGTTGCGAGACGATCAACTCGCGCAGCCGCGGCGCTTTCGTGGCCAGGCGCGCTGCGGCCTCGCGATCCGCTTTTTCCAGGTCCGCGATCTGCTGCTCCGCCGCCTTGATTTCTGAAGTGAAGCTTTCCCGATCAGGACGTGTGCGATAATCAAAAAGCTTCTTCTGCAACGCGGCGATTTCCGCCCGCCGGCGTTGCGCTTCGCCGAAGAGCGATTGTTCTTCCGGCCGGGCCAGCGCGAGTTTTTTGCTGAAGATCAGATCTGCCATCGCGCGAGAACGCGAGCGTTCCATCAACTCGAACGCCTCAGCGAAACGCTTGCGCTGCAAAAGTTGCGAGATCGCCGGATAGTAAAAAGCGATTTTGTCGTTAAAAAACTCCTCGCGACTTTGGTCGTCCCGCAGGTTGCGCCGGTCTGCTTCGAGCGCATCCACGGCTTTCAGATAATCGGCCAGCGCCTGGTCGGCCTCGCCTGCGGCGGCGTGGAACTGTCCGCGCGTCACCAGGCTGCGCGCGTCGCGTCCTTCGAGTAGGCGATCCTTTTGCACGAGCGCAATTAAACCCGCCGGCAAATCAACGCGGTCAGGAACGAACTGCTCGTTTACCAGCACGTCGCTCGGCTTTCTCGGCGCGAAGACGCTGCTCTGTCCAAGCATCTTCGAGAAATTGACATTGTTCTCGACCATTCGCCGGCGAAACGTTAATTCACGCAGGAACTGTTCGATCGTTGGGTAAAGAGTCGCGTATCCGAACTGGTGGGCCAGTTTCAGCGCGGCTTCGTAATCGGCCTGGGCGAGTTGCAGACTCTCTAACTGCGCGCTGTATGCCTTTGTGGCCTCCGACTTTCCCGCCAGCTGTACGAAAACATCGGCGCGATCAAGATGAGCAAAGAGAACGAGCGATTGATCCTGCAATTGCGGCGCGAGTGCGAAAACGCGAGCGAGAAGGTCCGCCGCGCCGATTAAATTGCCCATCACTACTTCTACCTGCGCTTGCCAGGAAAGCGCATTGAAGAGCGGCGTATGATCGGTCAACGCCGACGCGACGGTCACTGCTTCTCGAAAATGCGCACCAGCGGCGGTAAAATCTTTCCTGCCGGCGTACTCGCAGCGTCCCGCACCGATCAAAGCCGAAGCCTGCGTCTTCGCATCGCCGGCAGCTCGCGCCTCGTCAATTGCCTTAAGGAAATAACCGGACGCAGCGCGATAGTTTTCCTGAAATCGATAGATTTCGCCCAACTTCAATAGGCTTAATCCTGCGGCTGCCGAATTGTGCGCCCGATTGAATTCGTCGAGACACGCGGAGAGTTCTCGGGCCGACTGGCCGAGCTTCGATCTGAACGTCGCCAGATCGCCGGTTTTCAAGTACTCTTTGTGAGCAGCATCGAATGCTTCGATTGCAGCTTTTTGACGCGCGATTGTGCCATCCTCGTTAGGCGCGGCCGAAACCCGCGCTGGTTGCAATACAAGTACAAGCAGCGCCGCAACCGAGCCCGACATCCGCATTACGGCGTTCGCTTTCATCGCGGCCGCGATCTTAAACCTGCACAATCAATTTGTTGAACTACAAAATTGCAGGTGGCTGGGTAGGGACGCCGCGCTGCCCCGAAAGCTTTCGGGGGTTGGCGCAGCGCGCCGACCCCTACCTCTTCATCAATTCCAGCACCGCGGTCGTCATTCCGATCATGCCCGTGCGAATGGTCGGCTCGGGAACGGGCGCGAACTTGCTGGAATGCAGACTCGGCAGCGAGACGCCGGTTTTCTTCGACTCGGCTACTTTCGCCGGATCGACTGCGCCGACAGTGAACATGAGCGCCGGGATCGAATGATCCGGCAGACTGTATTCGCAAAAATCTTCAGCGCCCATGCTTGGATCTTTCTGCACGACATTGTCATTGCCCAGCGCCGTTTTCAGCGCCGCAGCAATCCGCCTCGTCAGCTCAGGGTTGTTATAGGTCGCGGCGCTGAATTCATCCTGGAGCACGTGTACCTCAGGTAATTTGTCCGGCGGAAGACCGAAGGCTGTCGCGCAATCTTTGGCGATCCGCGCGATGGCGGCCAGCACTTTTTCGCGCACTTCCTTTTTATAAGTGCGCACCGTTAATTGCATCTTCACTTCGTCTGGAATGATGTTGTGCTTGGTGCCGCCATGGATCGAACCGACCGTGATGACGGCAGGATCGATTGGATTTTTCTCGCGCGACGCGATCGTTTGCCAGGCATTGATGATCTCCGCCGACAGCACGATTGGGTCCTTCGTTTTATGCGGAGCCGCGCCGTGCCCGCCAATGCCGTGCACAATCACATCAACTGAATCGACATTGGCGAGAGCGTAACCCTCGGTGAGGGTGATCTTGCCCGCCTCGAACTCGGCATCGTCATGCAAGGCGAGCGCGTAATCGGGCTTTGGCCAGCGCGTGTAGAGTCCGTCTTTCAACATCGCTTTCGCGCCACCAACCGTTTCCTCCGCTGGTTGGCCAATAAAAATGATCGTGCCATGCCATTTGTCTTTCAGTTTTCCAAGCGCCCGCGCCGTGCCGATCAGCGTGGACATATGAACGTCGTGCCCGCACGCGTGCATGACCGGGACTTCTTTGCCCTCGTCGTTTTTGGTCGTCACAGTGCTCGCGTACGGCAAACCGGTCTCTTCGTGCACTGGCAACGCATCCAGATCGCTGCGCACCAGCACGGTCGGGCCGGCGCCATTCTTCATCACGCCGACAACACCGAAGCAGGTCACGCCCGGCTTGTCGTATTTGCCGACATGCTCGGTGACCTCGCAACCGGCGGCTTTCAATTCCTTGGCCACGATTGCAGATGAACGCTCCTCGTGCGCGGAGAGTTCGGGATGCGTGTGGAAGTCTTTGTAAATCGTGAGCAGCGACGGCAGCTCCGCATCGGCAAGGGATTGCGGCGTTTGTTCCGCCGAGGCCGCAAACGCAGACAACACCGAGATAGATATGACTAGGCAGAAAATCTTCATGTCGTAGTTATATCCACAGATTACGCAGATTTCCGCAGATTATTTTTCCGACCCTCACCGGCGCTTCGCGTCCGCCTTTCCCTACCAGGGAGAGGATTGAGGTGAGGGTGACTCGCTTTGAATCTGTGTAAATCTGCGCAATCTGTGGATGACCATGGAATTCGAGAAAAACACGCTGCTTTTTGGCGCTGATCCCACCCCGCGCATCGTCGCCATTGAACTGGGCGAGACTGGAACGGTGAAAGTCTATCGCCGGGAAAGAGATGGATCGACAATCGCCGACGTCGAGCCGTTCCATCCATTTGTCTGGGCCGACAGCGACGTTGTCGATCTCGGCATTGAAACCGAGAAACTTCGCGGCGACCTCAAATATGGCTGGCTGATCACGGTCGATAGTTGGAAGGAACTAATCGCGTTGCGAAACGGATTGAAGAATGCCGGGCGCGACTTCTTCGCGTTCACCGACCCGGTGCAGCATTACCTCACCGCCACAGGCCGCACATTGTTCAAAGATCTGCCTTTTAAAGAATTGAAACGAATGCAGCTCGAAGTGCTGTCGTTCGAAGGCGAGGGCGATCATGTGATGAGCATTGCAATTTCGGACAACAGCGGCTGGGAAGAATTAGTCGTTGTCGATCCGAACAACGTTGAGGAATCCGAGAGAGACGCGCTGAAGCGGCTTACCGCGCTCATCAAACAGCGCGATCCGGATGTGATCGAAGGTCACAACTTGTTCCGGTCCGATCTGCCTTATCTGGCCGGTCGCGCAAAGAAACTGAAAACCAAGCTCGACTGGGGACGCAGTGGCGGTTTTCTCCGCTCGCGGCCGTCGCGACTCCAAATCGCAGAGAAGACGATCGATTATCCGAAATTCACAATCGATGGCCGGCATTTCGTCGATACGTTTTTGCTAGCGCAATTCTATGACGTCGGGATGCGTTCGCTTGCCGGTTTCGAACGGATGGACGTCGCGCGGCATTTCGATCTCTGCGACGACGAACAAATCTCAGCGTTTACAGGCAAAGAACTGGAGCGCGCGTATCTGGAAAATTCGGAAACGTTTCGGCGACGCGCCTTATGCGGCGTTCGAGAAACGCGCGCGTTATCGGACCTGCTCAGCCCGAGCTACTTCATCCAGGCGCAAATTTTTCCATACAATTACCAGGACGTGATCGTGCGCGGCAACGCCACGCGCATTAACGCGCTTTTCCTGCGCGAATATTTCCGGCAACGCCATTCCATTCCCGAGCTGCCGATGCCGCGCGCGTTCGAGGGCGGCTACACCGACATCTTCTTCACCGGCGTCGCGCGCAACGTCTGGCACTGCGACATCGCTTCGCTTTATCCGTCGGTGATGTTACAATTCGAGTGTTTCCCTGCGACGGATCAGCTGCAAATTTTCCGCCATCTGTTGACTGATGTCCGCACGTTCCGGCTCGAAGCGAAGGCAAAAATGCGAGCCGAACAAGATCCTGCAAAACAGCATCATCTCCAGGCGTTACAAAACACATTCAAAATTTTGCTCAACAGTTTCTACGGATATCTGGGTTTCGCACAGGGACATTTCGCCGATTTCGACGCTGCCGCGCGCGTCACCCAGATCGGGCGCGATTTACTGAAGAAGATGATTGAGTGGCTCAACGCACACGGCGCGCACGTGGTGGAGGTCGATACCGACGGAATTTATTTTGTGCCGCCGTCTTCCGCTTCTTCTGTAGAGGCAGGCGTGTCGCCTGCAAGGTCCAAAAGCGATGCAGCCGACACGGCTGCCACTACAGGGAACGAGATCGAGGAACTACAACGCGGTTTGGCAAAAGAATTGCCGGTCGGAATCGACGTCGAGATCGACGAGCAGTTCGATGCGATGTTCAGTTACAAGGCAAAGAATTATGCGCTGCTCACAAAAGACGGCGACGTCGTTCTCAAGGGCGGCGCGCTCAAGTCACGTGGCCTCGAAAAATTCCAGCGCGTTTTTCTCGAGGAGATGATCAAGCTCATCATGGAAGGAAAACCGGAAGCGATTCCGCAGTTGCGGAACGAATTCGAACAAAAAATCCGGAACCGCGAATGGAAGATCGACATGTTAATGAAAACCGACACGCTCCAGGATTCACTGGAAAAGTATCGAGCAAAGATCGCCGGCTCCGCGCGGAATCGCGCCGCCGCATATGAGCTCGCTCTGGCCAGCCCCGAAAGCATTCGGGGCAATTACAAACCCGGCGACCAGATCAGCTACTACATCAAAGCCACTCCAAAAAAAGTTCCCGCGTACGAAGCCGCCAAACCCGCCAGCGATTTCGACCCGCAAAACCGTGACGAGAACGTTGATTACTACGTCGCCAAGCTCGATGACCTGATGAAAAAATTCAGCGGGCTCACTGCGGTGGCATCCGCACCAAAGCAAGAGAGCCTGGCGCTTTAGCGTCGATAATGGTGACGCAACTGCGCGATCCGCACGTCGTCGCTGGAAACGCGATAAACAATCCGGTGTTCGCTTGTGATCCGGCGAGACCAATACCCTTGCAACGCGTGCTTTAACGGCTCCAGTTTCCCGATTCCGCGATAGGGATCACGCATGATGTCCTTGATGAGTTGGTGAATGCGCCTGAGTGTCTGCGGATCAGTTTCCTGCCAGTAGAGATAATCCTGCCAGGCATCATCCGAGAAGACCAGATTCACGTGTCCAGCTTCAATTTCTTACGGACACCCTTTCCTCGTTCGAGTTGGTCGATAGAGCGAAGGAGTCGCTTTGCATTTGCTGGTGAGCGCAACAGGTGAGCGGTCTCCTCGAGCGATTCATATTCAGCGAGCGAGAGCATCACTACAGACTGGTCGCGGTTGCGCGTAATAATAACTGGCGCGTTGTCCTCACAAACGCGGTTAATCGTTGCCGCAAGATTTTCTCGCGCCGCGGTGTAAGTGATCGACTTCATGTGGACAGGATACTGTCCAGCCCCATGAACGCAATTGTTCCATGAGAAAATTCGGTTGGCCGCCGGTTAATTGCTTGCCGGAATTCTGCGAGAAGGCAGAAGTAATAGTCATGAAAACATTTGGCCATTTTATATGTGCGCTGGTTGCGGCTGCACTTTTTGCCGCGATTCAAAATGCATCTTCAGCTGAGACTGACCATGCCGACATCAAAGGCGAAATCGCTAAGCGGCACGATGAGGCGGTAAAGCGGTTGCAGGATTGGATCGCGCAGGTGTCGATCGCGGCGGAGGACCGCGGTTACCCTGAGGGCGCCGAGTACATGGCGAAACTCGCGCGGGACGCAGGATTTCAGCAGGCGACCGTCCTGAATACCGATGGAAAACCGGGCGTCTTTGCCGCGCTCGATGCGGGCGCGCCGAAAACGGTTGGCCTTTATTTCATGTACGACGTGAAACAGTTCGATCCGGCGGAATGGACGTCGCCGCCGACTGAAGCGCGAATCGTGGACAAACCGTCGCTGGGCAAAGTGATCATCGGCCGCGGCGCGGTGAATCAGAAGGGACCGGAGGCGGCGTTTCTTGCAGCTTTGCATGCGATTCGCGGCGCGGGAAAAAAGTTGCCGGTGAATCTGGTGATGGTAGCCGAAGGCGAGGAGGAGATTGGTTCACCGCATATTCCGCAACTCGTTAGGCGACCGGAAGTGCTGGACGCGCTGAAGAAATGTGTCGGTGTGTTCATGCCCTCGGCCGTGCAGGATTTGGATGGAGTTGTGACGGTGAACCTCGGGTCGAAAGGCGTCATCGAACTCGAGCTCGTGTCGAGCGGTGAGAAATGGGGTCGCGGTCCCGCCAAAGACATTCACTCCTCGCTCAAAGCGATGGTGGATAGCCCGGCGTGGCACCTGGTCAAAGCGCTCGATACGCTTGTGTCTGACGACGGCAACGAAATCAAGATCGACAATTATCCGAAGCCGCGGCCCTTGAGTGCAGAGGAGAAAGCGATGATCGCTAGTGTGTCGAAGGTGCGGAGCGAAGCGCAGGCGAAAAAGTTATTTTCCGCGCAGCATTGGATCAATGATCTGCCGTGGCAGCAGGCGAACGAACGACTTGAATCGCAGCCCACGGTAAACATTGAAGGCCTGGTCGGCGGTTACACTGGCCCCGGCGGCAAGACCGTCCTGCCGCATCGCGCCGTCGCGAAGATCGATATGCGTCTCGTGCCGGACATGAAAGCGGCGGACGCCCTCGCGGCGTTGAAGGCGCATCTGGCGAAGCACGGCTTCGGCGACATCGAAGTCAATATGACCGGTGGTTACGATCCCACGAGCACGTCGGCTGATTCCGCGCTGATAAAAGCGCAGGCCGCGACTTACAAAAGATTCGGGATTGATCCTCTGCTCTGGCCGCGCAACGCCGGTTCATATCCCGGCTACGTTTTCACGGGCGAACCGCTGAAACTTCCTGCCGGCCATTTCGGACTCGGTCATGGCAGCGGCGCGCACGCGCCGGATGAATATTACATCATCGAATCCGCGAACCCGAAAATACAGGGTTTCGACGGCGCGGTGATGTCGTTCGTTGAATATCTCTACGAGGTGGGCAAGTGACGATGAGCGAAAGTTCGGCCACGATAATTAGGCAGAAGGACGTGTGAGTACTGCATGCGTTCGGCGAAGAAGTGACGATTCTCCTCGATGGCGAGCGGACGGCCGGAAAATTCACGATGTGGACGGAGATCACGCCGCCCGGCGGTGGGCCGCCGCCACATCATCACGTGAATGACGACGAAGCATTTCATGTCCTCGAAGAACGAGTTGCATTTCTTTCCGATGGAGAATGGCACGAAGTCGGTCCCGGCGGCGCAACTTACATGCCGCGCGGCGTCGTTCACACGTTCAAGAACGTTGGCGATCAGCCGTCTCTGTAGCCGGTGGCGAGGCGGACCGGCCACAGGCCGATGGCTACAACATCATGCATCGCGGCTATACCAATTTCGCTTCGAGATTGATCTGCGTGCCTGCGAGAGCGACTGAGACTGGACAGGTCTTTTTTGTGAGCTCGGCCTGATCCTTGAATTTGGTTTCGTCGATTCCGGGAACATTGGCCTCCGTTTTCAAATCGATGGACGTGATTTTGAATCCGCCATCGCCAGGCTCCAGTTTCACCGTCGCAGCGGTGCTGACCCGTTTGGCGGGATGACCTGCCTTTTCGAGATTAAACGCCAGCGCCATCGAGAAGCAGCCGGCCTCCGCAGCGCCGATGAGTTCCTCGGGATTCGTGCCTTTGCCTTCTTCGAAGCGCGATGAAAACGAATAAGGACCTTCGAATGCGCCGCTCCCGAGTTTCATGGTTCCCTTGCCTTCCTTCAGTGTGCCTTCCCATAAAGCCGATCCAGTTCGTGTTGCCATTGTTTTGCCTCCTTTAGTTGTTGACGTGATGCAGACAATCCTGCCTGCAATTCTCTGGCAGACACGATTGTCTGCCTCACTCTCACTTAGCGCGCGAACGGCTGCGCGCAATCTGTTTTGACCTGCAAGGCGTCCCATCATATTGGACTGTCATGTTGAGCGGCGCGAAACATCTCTGGCTGTTGCCGCGCCGAGATTAGCCAAAAAAGATCAGAGATTCTTCGCTTCGCTCAGAATGACATTCCGGAGCAACTCACGCAGCTTCTGGTTCGGCTATATCGCCAACCGCTGCGGCTTCATCCCGCTTCGCCTGCGCATCCGCTAACCTGCGTTGTTTACGCCCAAGCCAAACGCCAAGTGCGCACCAACAGGCGACTACCGGTACGGCAATGTAACTGATCGCGCTCAAACTGAGACCGAGCGCTTGCATCCCGCCATAAGACCAGGCCCCGAATTGGTCGCCGCACCGATACCCGAATGTGTCGATGAAACTTTTGGCTTTGTATTTGTCCTCGCGCCGCAAAACGGTGAAAAGCACTTCACGCGCGGGACGCATGAAGGCGAACGTGCTCGCGCGTCGGGCGACTTGAAATATTGCCAGGACTGTGAGCACCGGCACGAGACCCATCGCAGCGAAACCGAACAGGCTAAGCACGGGCATGAATAAGAGCGTTACGGTCACGCCGAGAAATTTCATGAGCCGGCCAGTGAGAAAAATCTGAAGCAAGAGCGTCAGCGTGTTCACCGATAGATCGAGCTTTGCGAAAAATGCGGTGCGTGCGGCCTTATCGACAATACCGACTTTGGTCAGTTCAGATTGTTGAAAATACGTCCACGTCGACGTCAGCGTGTAGAGCAAGATAAAGAGAAAGAGCCCAAACAGGTAGGGCGATTTACAAATGTGCGTTACGCCGTCCCAAAACTTGCCCCCGATCGGCTTTTCGGCAGCAGCCGTATCTTCAGCCGATTTTGAATCGGACCGCCGAAATTCAGCGGGAAAGAATCGGATACTTTGCGCCGCGATTTCGAGCATGCCGGCGCAGATCAGCAATAACACGCCGGTGCTAACCCTATGAACCAACGACGCCGTAATGAGCGGTCCGAGCATTCCGCCTAACGAGCCGCCAACCGCGATGAAACCGAAAAGCCGTTTACCTTGCTCATTCGTGAATATGTCCGTCATGAATCCCCAGAAGACCGCCGTGGCGAAGAGATTGAACACGCTGACCCAGACAAAAAAGCATCCATCAACCCACGGTTGCTTTCCCGGAGGCGTGAACTGCATCAGCACGAAGAAAATAACCAGGTTCAGGATGAAAAAGCGGTAGGCAATCGGAATAAATCGACGCCGCGACATCCGCGAGACGATGGCGGAGAAGATCGCGTTTGCGAAGATCATCGTGACGAGAACAACGGTGAACATCCACCACAGGTTTTCGAAATAAGTGGCACCGATGTTATCGCGAACTGGCCGGATCACATAGTAACCAGCGAGAACGACGAAAAAGAAAATGAAACCGAGCCAGAGCGCGCGGATTTCCTCCGGTTTTACGTCAACGATGTTGCTAAAGAATTTTCTCATTCTGTAGCCGCGGCCCTGCGGGCCGCGCGCACGCGTCGCACAGCGACGCGGCTACAATTTTTTCTTCCAGGCGGTAAGCACTTGTGTTTCGCGTTCGGGCGTAAGACCGGTGCGCAATTTCGATTGCCGATCTTGCGGCAACGATTTGAACCAGGCAAGCGTGTCGCGCGCTGTTTCGGCGAGCGGCCGGAATGTTAGCCCTTTGCTCAGCGCGCGATCAATCTTCGCGCGAGCGACTCCGCTCTCTTTTCCAGTCCAAACCGGCATGTCAGACCACGGCTCGACTTTTTGCCGCGTGAGAAAATCCTCCCTAACCCAAGTGAATGTTGCATTTGATTTCAGTGCGGCCTTGGTTCCATCAAGCATTCCCCCAATGCCTAACGGTTTCGCCGGACCGGTTGCGTTATAAATTCCGGTCTCGCGGTTCTCGACCATTCGGATCGTCCATTCGGCGAGGTCGCAGGCATCAATGAATTGCACTGGGTCCTGAGGTGAACCCGGCGCGAGAACTTCGCCGCCGCGATCGATCCGCACCGGCCAGTATGTGAAGCGATCGGTCTCGTCGCGCGGACCGACGATGAGCCCCGGGCGAATGATCAACGTTTTTCCGGGAAACCATTTCTCGGCTTCTCTTTCGGAGAGCGCTTTGAGCGGGCCGTAGGTTTTGTAACCGCCAGCCTTCATCGCCTCGAGCGTCTCCTTGTACGGATCGGCGCCTTCGTATTTTTCTGTCGGCGCGGCCTCGTCCGGACTGGTCTTTACTTCGCCGTAAACGGAAATCGTCGAGATAAAGACGTAGCGCTCAACGTTGCCTTTGAGAATCTGCGCCGCGCCGCGCACCCACGCGGGAAGCGTCGTCGGATTGTCGATGGCGACGTCCCATTGTCGATTTTTCAGCGCGTCCAACTGGCCGTTTCGATCGCCAACCAGTTGTTCGACTTCGTTCGGCAATTCGCCTGGGTGCGTTTTGCCGCGGTTGAACGTCGTGACCTTATGTCCGCGACTAAGCGCGTAGCGAACCTGGTATGGTCCAGTGAACCCTGTGCCGCCAAGAACGAGAATGCGAAGAGGTTTCACCGATTTCTCTGCGAACAGCGTGGCCGATCTCGTTCCGAAGGCAAGTGCGCCGCCAGTGGCAGCGGAAAGTTTGATGAACTGACGGCGCGTCCTTTTCATGTAGCCGCTAACCTTTCTTGTCATTCCGAGCGAAGTCGAGGAATCTCTAATCGAAAATGAAGAGACGCGAAGCCCTGAAACTGATCGGCGGAACAACCGCCGGATTATTCTTGCCAATCATTGCCCGGGCCGCGAGCCAATCATCCCTGATGGTTACGCGCACTATTCCATCCTCCGGCGAAAAGTTGCCGGTGATCGGCCTGGGAACATGGAGTGTGTTTGACGTCGATCTTACACCAGCGAACAGAACGCAACTGTCGGAAGTGCTCTCTCTGTTGGTCAAGCACGGCGGGCGCGTGGTCGATTCCTCGCCCATGTACGGCCGCGCTGAGGGCGTAGTGGGCGAGCTGGCCGGCCAATTGCATTTGCTCGATTCGCTCTTTATCGCCACCAAGGTCTGGACAAGAGGCAAAGAAGCCGGGATCGCGATGATGCAGCGTTCCATGGCTCGCTGTCGGAAGATTGACCTGATGCAGGTCCACAATCTGGTCGATGTCGAAACGCATATGTCTTCGTTGCGTGAGTGGAAAACAACGGGACGCATCCGTTACACGGGCATCACACATTCACAGGCGCGCGGTCTTTACGAAGTCGAAAGAACCATGCGCAGCGAGAAACCTGATTTTGTCCAGATCAACTACTCGGTCATGGAGCCCGAGGCGGCCCAACGCATTTTGCCGCTGGCCCAGGAGCTTCGCATGGCAGTCATTATTAATCGGCCCTTTGGCGGCGGCGGTTTGTTTGGACGGGTCGCTGCAAAGCCGCTGCCGCCTTGGGCTGCGGAAATCGATTGCCGAACGTGGGCCCAGTTTTTTCTGAAATGGATTGTGGCCCATCCAGCGGTCACATGCGTCATACCCGCAACAAGCAAACCGCAGCACATGGAAGATAACCTGGCCGCCGGGGCAGGCCGGCTTCCTGACGCAAAGATGCGGCGGCGAATGCTGGAGTTGGTCTCGTCACTGTAGAGCCACGGGGCCCTTTGGGCATTCGGAAGATGTCAAATGAAAAATTTTACGTTTTCTGAAAAAAATCAGTTGCGGGCTGGGCCGGTATGCTGGATAGGACGCGCTCTTTATGCGAAAACTTCTCACCTTTACCTTCACCATTTTGGGATGCGCGGCGTTTTGTCCTCGACCAGCCTCGGCGTTAGGGTTCTCGGCGCCGAATCCCAAGTTTGTTTACAATGATGCTTCCGGCAAAAAGCAGTCGGCGGAGGTCGTGGACAAATATTATCCAAAGAAAATTGTGCAACCGGTTGCCGGGGATTCGAAGATCGACCCAAAACTGCGCCGGGCGGCGACCATTGCCGAGGAACGCGCCCACCCGCACTCGCTTTCGAAGTGCTGGCATTTTGTCAAGGAAGCGCTCGTTGCTGCGGGCGTGGTGAAATCCCGGCCGCAAACACCTCTGGCGAAACAAGCCGGTCAAGAGCTCGTGAACAACTACGGGTTTAAAAAACTCCCTGTGTCCGATCCCTATCAGGCGCCAGTCGGCGCGGTGTTGGTCTATGGCGCCAAGCGCGCGGCCGGTCACGTGGAAATACGCACTGAGAACGGTTTCGTCAGCGATTTTCGCTCAAAGACACCGTCACGCCGCCCGCTGCTAGGCGTTTTCACAAAGACCTAGGTCACACCGTCTGCGCGACCTCGGGTAGTTCGGAAGATCCGGCTGGCAAATTTGCCAGTGGCGCGAGAATGTTTGCCGATGACTCGGCCAATACGCATCGCGATGTGGTCGGGCCCGCGAAACATCTCAACGGCGATGATGCGCGCCTGGGGTAACCGCAGCGACACAGTTGTCATCGATGAGCCGTTTTACGCCTTTTATCTAAAGGCGACCGGCAAACAGCATCCGGGTGCGGAAGAAGTGATCGCCGCAGGTGAAATCGATTGGCGAAAGGTCGTAGCGCAACTCACCGACCCAATCCCAAATGACAAGCGCATCTTTTTCCAGAAGCAGATGACGCACCATCTCCTGCCCGAGGTAGATCGGCAATGGCTGGATGCGGTCACGAATTGTTTTCTCATTCGCGATCCGCGCGATGTGATCGCCTCCTATATCAAGAAGCGGGAGAATCCGACATTGGAAGATCTCGGCTATGTGCAGCAGGCGGAGATTTTCGATTTCGTACAAACTCGCACGAAATCGCTACCGCCCGTTCTCGATGCGAAGGACGTGCTGGAAAATCCAGAGCGAATGTTGCGGCTGCTTTGCAAGTTAGTCGGTGTCGAATTTAGCGAGTTGATGCTGTCCTGGCCGCCCGGATTGCGCGAGACCGATGGAGTCTGGGCAAAATATTGGTATGGCGAGGTGGCAAAGACGACTTCGTTTCGGCCGTATCGTCCCCGACATGATGAAGTGCCGGAACGCTTGAGCAAAATTTACGAGCGTTGCTGCGAATGTTATGAACGGCTTTATCGGCATCGTTTGGGTTGAAGATCTCGCACGAAGGTGCACAACGGACACAACGTCATAGAAATTAAAGTTTTTCTTTGTGTCCTTAGTGGACGTTGTGCGAGCTAATTCAGATGCTTCAAAAATTCGATCAACGAAACCGCGATTTGATGGTGAACATCAACGGGCAGTTGGTGCATCGCGACAAAGCCGGGATCAGCCCCTTTGATTCGGCAGTGCAGGGTGGTGACGCAGTGTGGGAAGGGTTGCGTCTATACAACAGTCGCATTTTTAAGCTGCACGAACATCTCGACCGGCTGGAGCGTTCAGCCAACGCCTTATCGTTCACCGAAATTCCGCCGCGTGAAAAAATCATCGAGGAGATCAAACGCACCCTTGCCGCAAATAAAATGCGCGACGGCGTGCACATTCGCCTCACGCTCACACGCGGCCTAAAGATCACGTCGGGCATGGATCCCCGGCTGAATCAGAGCGGGCCGACGTTGATTGTACTCGCTGAATACAAGCCGCCGGTTTATGTGAAAAGCGGCCTCGCCCTGATCACGAGCAAAATCCGGCGCCCGCCGCCTGAGGTTTTGGATGCGCGGATTCATCATGCGAACCTGTTGAATTCGATTCTGGCAAAGATCGAAGCGAACAACGCCGGCGCGGACGACGCGCTCATGCTCGATACGCGCGGTTTTGTCGCGGAGACGAACGCCACGAACATCTTCATTGTGCGCAACTCCGATAAATCGCGAGCAAGCGGTGATCTGGCGACCAGCCGTTGCGTGGCGTGCCCGGAAGGAATTACTCGCGCGACGGTGATCGAGATTTGTGCTGCGGAAAAAATTCGTTGCATCGAGACCGACTTGTCAGTGGTCGATGTTTACAGCGCCCACGAAATCTTTTGCACAGGCACAATGGGCGAATTGGCCGCCGTCACAAGGATCGATAATCGCCAGATCGGTGATGGTAACGTCGGCCCGATGACAAAACGCCTGGGCGATCTCTACGCTCGGCGCACCGCGAGCGAAGGCGTCCAGGTTGCCTAGCTTTGTAACGGCGGTCTATGACCGCCGTGGCACCTCGAGCTGGTGCTACCGCTCGCCCCAGGTTTTCTTTTGAAATGAAACTCTTCCCGAGCCTTCCTCGAACGCTTCGAAGTGCTCCGGATTTTGCTGATAATATTTTTGGTGATACGCCTCGGCTAGATAGAACTTCATCGCGGGCAAGATTTCAGTGACGATGCGTTTATTGAATTTGCCTGAGCGCGCCAGTTTCTCTTTTGATGCCTCGGCAATTGTTTTCTCCTGATCGTTGCCATAAAAAATCGCCGCGCGATAACTCGGGCCGATATCGGTAAACTGGCCGTCGGCCTGCGTGGGATCGATTTGCCGCCAGTAGATATCGAGGAGCTGTTCGTAGGAAATCTTCGCCGGGTCGTACGTGATTTCGATTGATTCGCGGTAGCTAGTCTTTTCGGAGGAGACGAGTTGGTAAGTCGGATTCGGTTCTGTTCCGCCACAATAACCCACGGCGGTCTTGACCACGCCTTTTGCTTTGTCGAAGGCTGGCTGTATGCACCAGAAGCAGCCGCCGGCCAAAATCGCCGTTCTCGTCTCTACCGGAGAAGAATTTTGCCCACGGCTACCGGTGACGATGATTGCAGTAAGCCCTGCGTATCCGAGCGCGAGAAGAAAGGTTCGCTTCATGTTGCCGATCTTAGACAACCTGCCAATCGACGCGTTGTGAATAACTCAGATTGTTTTTGCTTGCCATTAATGGGCGCGCCTGTCATAAGCGGGCCGACCTTAAACCGGGGAGGATACAGAAATGATTAAATCGGCTGCAATTCTCTTCGGTATTGTCTTCTTGGTCGTTGGAATTCTGGGTTTTGTTCCTGCCGTCGCTCCAGATGAAATGCTGTTTAAGATCTTTCACGTTAACGCCGCGCACAACATCGTACACATCGCTTCGGGAATCATCTTTCTGCTTGCCGCCATGGCGGGTGTGGGAGCAGCCAAAACGTGGTTCAAAGTTTTCGGAATTATTTATGCAGTTGTTGCTATTTGGGGTTTCGCCGTTGGGACCGGCAACACTTTGTGGGTGGTTTCAAACAATCCCGCAGTTACCTGGCTGCATGTTGTGCTCGCGGCCGTGATGTTGTTTCTCGGCTTCGGCACCTCTGCTGGAAAAGCGGCCGTTTGATTTCTCCTTCAGCGTGCCTGCGGGCGAGGATAGCTTAGCTCACCGCAGGCACGTCTGTTCTCGAGTGATCGCGCAGTCACAGGAGTCGCTGACGAATCGGCTGGACCTGGAAAAGATATTCGGGCGCAAAGCACCGTTGCACGTGGATCTTGGTTGCGGCGATGGTTCGTTCCTTTGCGCGCTGGCGCAGCGCATGCCGTGCAAAAACTTTCTCGGGATCGAACGCTTGCTGGGTCGAATCCGCAGCGCTGCGCGCAAAGCCGCCAGCCTGGATAATGTGCGGCTTTTGCAGATAGAGAGCTTCTACGCAGTGCGTTATCTGTTGCCCGCTGGATCGGTGGAAACATTTTATCTCTTGTTTCCCGATCCATGGCCAAAACGGCGTCACCACTGGCGCCGAATCGTAACACCAGACTTCCTGAACTCCGTTCATGTCGCCCTTGAGCAAAATGGGGCTATCTACATTGCGACCGATCACCTCGATTATTTTCAGCAAATCCAGCGCCTCAGTCGCGCGCATCCGCAATTTGAAATTGTCGATCTCGATGATGTGGTCCTCCCGTTAACGAAGTTCGAAGGGCGATTCCGCGAACATGGCGCGCCGATTTATCGGCTCACGCTACGAAAAATCTCCAGGCCCGATCGCACCGCTGCTACTGCTTAGCGCAAGACCACTCGCAACCCGGCGAGGAAGCTGTAGATCCATGGCGCTTCCGGCGGGCGTTGATCTATCGACGGCGCGCAGGTTTGGATGATCACGGTGTTCTCGCTATCGCCAATGCAAATGCTCTCTTTGTCTAAATAGATTTTGGGCCGCGGACCAGAGGCAGGAAACACGACTTGCGAATGAATATAGAATACGTTGCCCTTCTTCTCGGCATTCAAAACACCAAACGACGCACCTTTCACAATTGCAGCGGTTTCGATAACACCAGAGAGGTTATAATTGAGGAAATACCCGACAATGTCGGAGTCTAGAAGGAGGTTGAGCATGGCTTCCTTAGCCTCCGCGTCCGACGGCGAAAGTGCTCCGGGGCTTTCGTCCGCACGGGGTGATGCTGTTGCACTCGCCGACGGCGACGTTGCAGCCGTGTCCACCGGAGCCTTCTTACTGCCTTTTTGGTCGAGAGTTCGCTTAGCCTCTGCGGCCGCCTTCTGCTTCGCTTCGAGTTCCTGTTCGTCTATGAATTTTCCTGTGTCCTCACGCATTTTCCGGTTATTGACCCTCTCAATGAACACGAATGGGAAAGCATGGAACACCGGCAGCTCCGGAGTGCCTGTCTCGATCTCGAATACGTCTGGTCCTCTCCAGCAATAGATCTTATAGCCGCTCATCATCCTTCCTAAAGGGGTTTCGAGTAGCTCCTTCAACCACTTCGGTCCCCAGATCATCCCCAAGAAGTCCGCCTCGCTCATCTGTTTGAAAGTCCACGCTTCTGATTTTGGAACCGCCAGATAGGACTGTAAATCGCCGAAATAAACGAAGTCGCTCCCGAGCGCTTTTACTTGGCTCTGCGACACGAGAACTTTGCTCACGTCCCAGACGGTCTCGGTGCCCACGTGACGTTCGATCGACCCAAGGCGGCCTTCGAGCTCTTTAATTTTTCCCTCGTGATCGGTCTTGACCCGCTGCAATTCAGCGGCGTGAGATTGTTCCGTGATCTTTTTTTCCTTCTCGAAAAAATACGTGGCTACAGTCGCGGTGGCGGAGCAAACCGCGACCGCCACACCCACCAGGACGACTAGGGGGCGACTCTCGAGCCATTCTCTCCAATTCCGCCCGTCCTCTGTTTTCTTTCGCCGCATACCCGAGGTCCTCGTTACAGCTTAGCGGATTTTCGCGATGGTCAAGCTCAGCGCGAGGTTCATCCTGAACACGCGCGGCAATTTACTGGTTGGCGCTGCGAAAAATTTCGCCGGTGAAATAACCTTGCGCTTCCCAACTGTCGTGGCCGAAGCGCAGTGTCACCGCGCCGGTTTCGTCCTGGCGAAAAAGCTTAATGCCCCGTCTTTGCAATTTCTCGGCCCACGTATCGCTGATTCGCTCGTGATCGGGAAAATCGCGCGAAGTGGCTATGACCAGGCGGGGGCGCGCAGCATCGAGGAACGCTTCTGAGCCGGATTCTCCGAAATGATGCTGCCCTTTGATGATAATGTCGCTGCGAAGATCCAAATGGCGAGCCAACAATGCCTGTTCGGTTTTGATACCACTATCCGACACAAACAAGATCGACGTCGCTGGGCCGACTAACAGGTGGATGACATAGGCCTGATCATCAGCGATCGGCGAGCTAAAGTTACGCGGGGGAAACAAGATATTCGCCATCACGTCGCGTGACAGGCGGAAACTGTCTCCCACAGCCAGAGTGTCCGACTGGATACCGCGTTGTTGAAACAGACGTTGCAATCGCCGGTGGATAGTTGAGCGATCAGGCGCCGGATTATCCACCACCCGCACTCGGGGAAAATCGTCGAGCAACTGCGCCGTCCCACCCAGATGAAGCGCATCGCCATGCGTTAGCAGCAAGCCGTCGAGCCGGTTCACCCCAGCCCAGTGCAGATACTCGCGAACCACCTGTTGATATGCGCGCTCGCTCCCGCAGTCGAACAACCAATCCGCGCTTCCCGAGTGCAAGTGAACCGCCGCTCCCGCACCGAGGTCCAGGACGGTGATCTTCGCGAGCAGCTTTTCGCCCCCGTCCGGCGTCCCCACATAAAAATGGCCGCCAGGAATTTGCGCGAACAGATGAACAATGCCGATAACCAGCGTAGCGAGCGCCCAGTTGGCGTTATTAAAAATGACGGCAAGCCACGACAGCAGCGGCGTTGAAAGAAGCGAAAGAAGTGCAATAGCAAGAACGAAAAAGGCGATGGGAACAACGACGAGGTTTGCGAACAATGAGATCGGCGTGACGAGATGAAAATACCACAGGATCAATGGGAGCGACCCAATCCAGGCTGCCAGCGACACAGATGCTCCTTGGCAGAGCCATTCGTATCCAGCGTGGATCCAGCGACGCGGACCACGCAGCAAGCTGCGCGGCAGGAACGGATCGCCTGCCACCCAACGCTGCAAAAACCCGAAAAACGGATCGGCAAACAATACAATGGCGCCCACAACCGCGAAGGAGAGTTGAAAGCCTGTGGAAAAAAGTTCGTTTGGGTCCCAGCAGAGAAGAAAGAACGCAGCAGCGGCGAGACTGTTCAGGACGAAAACTTTTCGATCGAAAAAGAAACCGCCGAGCAAAACCGAGCTCATTACTGCGGCCCGCACACTCGAAATGTGCAGTCCTGTCACTGCAGCGTAAAAAAGAAGAAGCGGAATGATGAACGCCGCCGCGGACGTGCGTGAAAGCCGCGCCACCGTCGCCAGCATCCATAAAAGCGCGGCGACGATTCCCACGTGCAGACCAGCGACAGCGAAAAGGTGAAGTGTGCCGGTCTGTTGAAATGGTTCTTCGATGTCCTCCGGCGTCTGGTGCCTGAGGCCAAGCACGATCCCGCTGAGAAAATTTTGCACCTCGGGCGCGTCCTCCAGCCCTCGGCAAAGGGCTTGTTGCATCCATGCGCGTGACTTCTGCGCTGCGCGCATGATCGGGTTGCCACCGCCGTGTCGAATCAACGTGCCGTCCTCCATATACCTGACGAAGAGCATTCGACGGACGTCGCGGCGCGCGAGATAAGAGCGCATATCGAATTCGCCGGGATTTCGCGGCGGCGGTATCGGCTCGGCGGTTCCAGAAAACTTCAGTTCATCGCCAAATTCCGGTGCCCCTTTCCAACGGACCTGCCAGACCGCATGCGTGGATTGTTCTCTGCCCTCAAATTCTACTGACTTGAGCTTGAGCAGGAAGGTTGCGAATCCGCTGGGCGCAATCTTTGGCTCGCTGATTACGCTGCCGGTTGCCGTAACGACTCGTGGCCGGCTGCCAAGCTCATCGGCGAGCTGCTGGCCTTCCATGTTGCTGTTCTCCAGATTGTGGAGCAGAAAAAAGCCAGCTCCAACGATCGCGTAAGTCGCGAACAGCCTCGGTCGCCAAGCGACGGCGAAAATGCAGACCGCGAGAATTATCGCGGTTACAGTCAGGGCGACAGATGGAAGCGGAAAGATTTCCGCCGTGATAATGCCTATCGCAGCCATCAGCGCCAGACCGACGAATGGCTGGCGCGGCGCATTGAGCAACTTCATCTACTGGGCTTTTCGCTTATCGGGGCTTTGCAAGGCAAGCCGCAATCGCGAGCGGCAACCATCGAGAGCTTAAAGATGAGGGAAACGCCGAACGTGGAACACCGAACGGTCAACTGTCTGAATTGGACGTTGGGCGCCTGCTCGCGATTTATCGGAGTTGGACGTTGAAACCTGTTATGACGATTTCGCACTCGGCACGAGCAGCACCGGGCGGGTCGCGTGCTTGAGGACCCCTTTGGTCGCGCTGCCTACTAGTAGGTTGTACATCGCGCCGTGGCCATGTGTGCCCATCACAATCAAGTCCGCCTCAACGGTGTCCGCTTGATCCAAAATTTCGGCCGCTACCGCTCCGGTCGGCTCGTGCAAGATGACCTTGATGCCGTCCTGTGCGATTTCTTTTTGCCATCGCGCCAGCTTCGACTTCTGATCTTCGCTGTCCGGAATTGGCTGCGGCATCGGATCAAAGCCCGGGACCGGCACGCCCGACATCGGCGCAAGCTCGGGCATCCCAGCGAGGCCGTAGCCTAGCGTGCGCGGCGTTGCGGCCGCGGCGAGTTCTCTCACGTGAACCAGATGAAGCTCCGCATCGAGAGCTTTGGCGAGCTGTCGCGCCAGATCGATCACGCGCGGCGTCGTGTCCGAAAAATCGATGGCGACCAGAATGCGTTTCATGTCGCGGACAGTTTATCCGGCTGGCCAGCGTGCTGGCTAGATTAAATGCCATCATGTGCGACGGGAAATGAGATGCAGAGATAGCGCCAGGCCGTATTTTTGCGCGTGCACGATCTGTTCGAGGAAGAAGAAGACGTCGAGGCGGCAGCAAACGCTGCACCGCTCGCCACGCGCATGCGCCCGCGCTCGCTCGAGGAATTTGTCGGCCAGGAACACATTCTTGGGCCCGGCAAACTTCTGCGACGCGCGATTGAAGCGGATCGTCTGCCGTCGGTGATCTTCTCGGGCCCGCCCGGCAGCGGTAAGACCACGCTGGCCCGGGTCATCGCAGAGATGACCCACGCCAAATTCATTCGAATCAGCGGCGTGGAAAGCAATGTCGCCGAAATGCGCCGCGTCATCGCTGCGACGACGAATCGCCTCCGCACATCGGGGCAAAGGACGATCTTGTTCATTGATGAGATCCATCATTTCAACAAGGCGCAACAAGACATCCTTTTGCCTGATGTTGAGACCGGAAATCTCCG
>QHNK01000161.1 GCA_003218415.1 Verrucomicrobiota bacterium
CAGACATTAGATATCGGAAGACGGCTCCGCATTCTGCTTTGTGCAGCAACGGCGGCATCGTTCTTCGTCTTACCTACTGGCTACGCGTTCGCGCGTGGCGGACACGGTGGCGAAGGACACCGAGGCGGGCATGGCGGAGGTCATGGAGGTCATGCCGCTATGGGACATGCTGGCTCTGCGCGTGGCGGAGGTCATGCCGCTATGAGAAGCGGCGGCTTTGCCCGTGGCGGAGGTGTACACCGCGGCTTCGCAAGTGGTGGCGGCGCGAGAATTGGGCAACGCGGTTTTGCGCGGCAAGGCTTTGTCGGACGCGGCGGCGGTGACTGGGGAGGTAGTTCCTGGTATCCGTACTCTGGATATTCCGGGTTCGGCTATTCCGGGTTCGGCTATTCCGGCTTCGGCTACAGCTATCCGTATGCAGGCTATTATGGTTACCGATCCGGTTGGTGCTATGATCCATATTACGGGTATCGTCCCTGCGGATACTATCCTTACCGATACGGGTACTGGCCTTACCTGCGCTTCAGCTTCGGTGGCTATTAAGTTATAAATCAGCACCATTAACGTGAGCGGGCCGCAGCAATGCGGCTCGCGTGCTAATCTTTCGCGGGATCTATTTCGAAGCAGCGCGCAATGGGCTGAACCACTCGCGTGCTATCCGAAAGTCGCCGATCACTTCATGTCGCAGCAGCACTGGTCGTAGGTTTTCTTGGTCAGCTTGCAGTAGAACTTGCCGTCTTTCATCTTACAACAGCACTTGTCCAGTGTTTTGCCGGTTACGCGGCAAGTGTATTTCTGCGCCGCGCCGAATGCGGTCGTTGCAAAAATCGCAAGCACAAGACCAACGCTTAAGATCGTCTTCTTCATGTCATCACCTCCTTTCATCATAGTCGTCAAACTCCGAAGAGAGTCATCGTTTGCTTAGCTTATGCGCAGCAACTCGCATCCAGCTGTTTCGGCGGGCACGCCACCGATCCGTAACTGCAAAAGACGCAACAATCGCCAGCCTTCGGTTTAAGCTTCGCACCACACGCTGGGCAATCGTAAAAGAAGAGACACGCATTCGTCGGCATGGTTTCTTCGGCCCGATGTCTACACCGCGGACAAGTGATAATCGACTGCAAGATCGGTCCGCTCGCCATGTCTCAGCCTTCTTTCGGCACTGGCCGCTCACCGTTTTCGATCGCCACTTCGTCTTTGATTGCCTCTTTCAAGATCTTTATTTGCTCTTGATCGAGATATTCGCGCGCGACGTCTTCGAGTCGGTTCGGGCCGACGCTTTTGCCAGTTAAGTCCTTGCGCAGCGTGTCCGAGAAGGCGTGTTGCAGTTCTTCCGCTTTATCTTTCGGCAGGGCCGTCTTTGCTTGCACCAAGCGAACCAGCCTCGCAGCGATAATGTCAGCTTCTTCTTCACTCAGCCGATCCACATCGGCGCCGCGATACCAACCCTTACCAGACAAGAAGTCCTTCACCGCGTTGTCGCGAGACTTGCCTTCCAATTCCGTTGCGTGGTCTTCCTTGAGTTCCGCCGTCACATTGCGTCGAGTTTCAGCGTCCGAGTCGGGCTTCCACACCACGGAGATTATTGTTCCGGCGCGATTTAACCACGCTTCGAGCACGCCAGGTTGGCGCTCCAGGTCTAAAAGAATCGGCTTCGAAGCGCTGCCGCAACCGATCTGTGGCGCGGCCGGACAGACTAACGGAACTTTGAATACGCTGATCCGATCTGGGGTGGCGGCCGCTGCATTTTCGAAGGCGCTTGCGAGTGTCGCGTAAAGCAACGCGCTCATCAAAACGAGGTGTGTCTTCATATTTTTTGTCCTTTCAAGTCGATGATTCAGTGAAATTCCTATTTCTTAGGCAGCGCCGCGCGATAGCCGGTGGAGTTAATTGCCGCGATCAGTTGTTCGGGATTCGTTTTTGCCGGTTCGTAATCCACCGTTGCGGTTTTGGTCGCGGCGCTGACGTGCGCGGCTTTGACGCCGTCGATGCGCCTGAGCGCATGGCGCACCGGAATTTCGCAGGTCACGCAGCTCAGTCCCTCCACGGAAACGACGATGCGATTCAGTCCGTTCGCGAGGTGCGTTTGTGTTTGTGCCACAACCGGCGTGCCCGCGAACACGTAGCGGCTTATGTTCAGACCGGCGAAGCCGAGCACAAGCGCCGTGGTGATGAGCAACGGCCAACTCCGATTGCCACGAGCAGCAATGGCCCAATGCAACATGCCGATGCAAGAAGCGCCGACAAGATTCCGGCCTGTTTTGCTTTCATGCCGAAACGCTAGACCCTCTAGCTAGATAGAGAGTCAAAGGGTTTTTGAAATATTTTTGGCGCTACGGCAGCCGCTCGATCAGATCACAAAACTCACCCGCGCAATGCCGTTCGGAAAGGTTTTTCTTGGGCCACCCGCTGACCGCTTGCGCAAGCGCCCGGCGATAGGCGCGCAGTTGCGCGAGACGCCCATCGATCTCTTGCAAATGTTTTTCGCCAAGCTCGGCTACTTTACGGCACGGTTCGCGACCGTGATCCTTCAAATCCAGGATTTGTTTTGTTTCCTCGAGCGTCAGGCCCAGCGCCTGCGCTTTCTTGATGAATCGGACACGACGAATCGCTTCAGGCGAGTAAAGCCGATAATTTGCCTCCGAACGTTTCGGCTTTGGCAACAGCTCAAGTCGCTCATAATAATGGAGCGTCTGCAAACCGACCCCGGCCGCCTTGGCAGCCGCGCCAACCCTCAACGATTCCTGACTCTCAGGAGATTTCGAGATCATCACATTTGCTTAGAAGATCGCGTAATCGCCGCCCCTGGGCACCTTAAATTTCATTTTGCCGTTAGCGAGAAACTCTGCTGACCTTTTCCGTGCGGGCTATCGAAAGAAATTTTCGCGTTCCAATCGCCGGACATGTCGATCTTGATTTTGGCGCGGTACCGCCCAGGCGTATTTGTTCGTTCAATTGTACCGCCGGAATGCATCTGCATTCCGGGCATGTTCATGTCGAGATCGAACTTTACGTTCCCCACATCGACGAGTTGATCTTGGGCGTTTCGGAATTCGATGAGGAATTCGTTGTTGCCGCGGCGAAGCTGGCCTTGCGGATGAATGAAGTTCACCGTTAGGTCATTCACAGTCTGGGTCGCAAATGGCGCGCCTGAGATTTTGCGCGTCGGAAGTTTCTTCCAAAGGAAATTACCCGCGTAAAACAGCGCGATCACGACACCGATCAGTGCAATCCATCGTAACACTCGCTGCCGATTCTCGCGCGAGACGACCAACGCTGGCGGAATCAAAGGTGCTTCTTCTTCGGTCTGATCGGGTAGTTCGCGTTTGCGCCACACGATGTAAATCACCGGGAAGATCAACAGCTCGAGAATTGCTGAAGTGATGATGCCGCCGATCATCGGCGTGGCGATGCGTTTCATTACGTCGGCGCCGGCTTGCAGAGTGGGGGACCACATGATCGGCAAGAGGCCGAATAGAATCGCGCAAACGGTCATGATCTTGGGCCGGATCCGTTGCACCGCGCCTTCCATCACCGCAGCGTGCAAATCACGCATGTTGTTCATTCGCCCATCAGCATTGAAATTGTCCCAGGCGTGGTCGAGATAGAGCAGCATGACGACGCCGGTCTCGGCTCCGACGCCGGCGAGTGCGATGAGCCCCACCCAGACGGCGACGCTCATGTTGTAGCCTAACAAGTAGAGCAGCCAAAACGCGCCGACTAACGAGAACGGCACGGTCAACAAAACGATCAATGTCCTGACTACCGAGCGTGTGCTGATGTACAAGAGCACAAAAATGATCAGGAGTGTGAACGGCACTACGACTTTGAGCCGCTCCTTGGCCGCTTGCAGATATTGGAACTGGCCGGCCCATTCGATGTAATAGCCCGGCGGATATTGAATCCGCTGAGCAAGATGTTCTGAGGCCTTGCGCACGTAGCCGTCGATGTCGCTGGTGGTAATGTCCACGAAGACAAACCCGACCAGTTTGCCGTTCTCGCTGCGCACCGAGGGCGGGCCCGTTTTATAATTAATGTCGGCCAACATCGAGATCGGAACCTGCGCCCCCGTGGGCGTAGGTACGAGTACCCGTTTGAGCGCGTCGAGGTCTTCGCGAAAATCGCGCGCGTAACGCGTGTTGACCGGATACCGCTCGCGGCCTTCCACCGTGGTGGTGATATTCTTGCCGCCGATGGCCGATTCGACGATGTCGTTTACATCGCCGACTTTCAAACCGTACCGCGCGGCCGCCTCGCGATTGACAGTGAAATCGAGAAAATACCCGCCGACCGTGCGCTCGGCGAAGGCACTGCGCGTGTTCGGAAGATCGGCGAGTTCCTTTTCAATCTGGACAGCAAGCTTTTGAATCTCACGAAGATCGGGACCAAAAACTTTTACGCCAAGGATGCTGCGAAATCCGGTCGTCAGCATTTCGGTGCGCGTCTGGATGGGCATCCAGAAAATGTTCGCCATGCCTGGCGTCTTAATGTTCGCGTTCACTTCGGCGAGGAGCTTTTCCCAGGTCATTCCGCGCCGCCATTGGTCAGGCGGCTTCAAAGCCACGACCGTTTCAAACATCGACAACGGCGCTGGATCGGTGGGTGTATCGGCCTGCCCGGCTTTGCCGAACACAGTCACGGCTTCCGGGATTTTTTTTAATTGTCGATCTTGTATCTGGAGAATCTTGGTCGCTTCGGTGATCGACATGCCGGGTACTGCCGTCGGCATGTAAAGCAGCGTTCCTTCGTTCAGTGGCGGCATGAATTCGCTGCCGAGTCTCTTGAATGGAAAGATCGTAACCAGCAAAACAATCAGCGCGGCCCCGAGCGTGAACCAGCGATAGCGCAACACAAAATCTGCGACTGGTTGATAGGCCCGGATCAGAAACCGGTTAACCGGATTTTTCTCTTCCGGTGTGATTTTCCCGCGAATGAGCAGCGTCATCAGCACTGGCACGAGTGTGACGCCAAGAAACGCGGCAAAGAACATGGCGAACGTTTTTGTAAAGGCGAGAGGGCGGAAAAGCCGGCCCTCCTGCGCCGTGAGCGAAAAGACCGGGACAAAGCTTACTGTGATCACAAGCAGAGCAAAAAACAGCGCGCGGCCGACGCCTTTCGCGCCGGCGATGATCACTTGAATACGCTCGAGACTGTTTGGCTCCCGTCCATGTTCGTTGCGAAAATGTTCGAGCGCCTTGTGCGCGTTCTCGATCATAATGATCGCTGAATCGACCATGGCGCCAATAGCGATGGCGATGCCGCCTAAGGACATGATGTTGCTCGTCACGTGCATCCACCACATCGGCACGAACGAAAGAATGATCGCGATCGGCAGGGTGATGATCGCCACGAGC
>QHNK01000162.1 GCA_003218415.1 Verrucomicrobiota bacterium
TTGAATCGGGCCAGGCGAAAACGCGGCCATTCTTCTGAAAGATCAACTCTGACCACGAGGAAGCGCTTGTCGTCCCGAAAGGAAACATTGTAGCGTGGCCGATATTCCTTGATCAGTTTGCCCTCGAGCAAAACTGATTCTGCTTCGCTGCGAACAGTGTGCGTTTCAAAATTCCACGTCGCATCCAGCATAGCGCGCGTTTTAAGGTCGGCCTGCGCCAGTTTTGACGGCAGGAAATACGAACTCACCCGTTTGCGCAGGTCCCGCGCTTTACCCACGTATATCACGCGATTAAACCGGTCCCGCATCAGGTACACACCAGGCTTGTGCGGCACTTCGTGCACTTTCTTTTGCAAATCCGGCTTCTCCCTTTTCGATGCAGCCATCCGGCTGCGAATTTACGCGAGAAGCCGGCAAGGTGAAACTGGCCGCTTCGGCTAGAGTAGCGCGTGCTGCTGTAGCTACGGGGCTGTGCGCCGTGTCAATCACGAGAAAAGCACTCGAGATGAACCGGCCACAGGCCGGTGGCAGGACTTATGAAATCGCACAGTAAAAAAAGCGCCCGCAAAATTTCTCGCGGGCGCTTTTAATTTTAACGGGAAGAATTACGGCTTCGTCGTCGTGGTAGTCGTTTCCTCGTGCTTGTAAATCGTGGCAGGCTGTGCGAGCACGATTTTACGCACCACTACTCTGTCGCCCATAGTCGTGTAATACACGGTGGCTGGCACGTCTGGGCGAACGGCCGACCAGGTGACAACGTGGCCTTCCGGATCGAGGATCGCCGTGTCCTTGGTATAGTAATACCGCACTGGGGCCGCGTCCGGTGCCGTTCGGAACATGAGATAGTCCGAGTCGGGCGTGTAGGTCACGATCGTGCCCGCCGCGCTGGTCGTTGCCTGCTGCGTTGTGGTCGTACCGGTCACAGGATCTGTCGTAGTTGTGGTCGTTGTAGTCTGTGCCAGTGCCATACTCACCGCTACCGCGCAAAGCGCGCCTGTTGCCAATATTTTCGTTAATCTGGTTTGTTTCATATTTGTCCCTCTGCTTTGATTAAACGGATGTTCTCCATCGTATATGTCTCCGGCCCCTTAACGCCGGAGTTTCTTCAGCTTCGCCTTGATATCGTAAATTCCGTCTCGCGTGGCCGTCTCCTGATGCGTAGTTCACTGTCTTTTGGGCCGCCACGACTCGTCTCGTCAATGGCTCAAATGGTCGCCTGTCATTTTGAGCGAAGCGCAACATCTCTGATTATTACTGTGGCGGAGCAGCCAAAGATGATCTGAGATTCTTCGCTTCGCTCAGAATGACATCTATGCGATGACTTTTAATGACGCTTATGCAACCGCTTCCCGGCTTCCGCGATTTCCTGCCCGAGGATTGTGCGAAGCGCAATTATATCTTTGCGCGCTGGCGCCGAGTGGCCCGCCGCTACGGATTTGTAGAGTGGGAAGGCTCTCCGCTCGAACCCACCGAGCTGTATAAAAAAAAGAGTGGTGACGAAATTGTGGGGCAGCTTTTCAATTTCACCGACAAAGGTGAGCGCGAAGTCGCCTTGCGCCCGGAGCTGACGCCAACGCTCGCGCGCGTGGTCGCGGCGCACGAGCGCGAATTCAAAAAACCACTCAAATGGTTCTCCATCGGCCAATTTTTCCGCTACGAAAAACAACAGCGCGGGCGGCTGCGCGAACATTTTCAGCTCAATTGCGACATCATCGGTGAAAATGATCTCGCCGCCGATATCGAACTGGTCGCGCTCTGCATCGACGTCTTGCGTACGTTCGGATTGACCGAGAAAGATTTCGTCGTCCGAATCAGCGACCGCGAATTTTGGACAGGTTTTCTGCGCGAAAGAAATGTGCCGGCAGAGCGCTGGGACGAACTGCTTCAGATCATTGATAGGTCAGGACGCGAACCGCGCGACAAAACGGCCGAGAAGCTCGGCAAGCTCGCGGAACCTGTCTTTGCGACTTTGCACAGCGGCGGGAAGAGCGAAAAACTCGATCGACTGATCGGGGGCCTGCGCGCTCGCGGGCTTGCCGATTTTGTCCAGATCGATGTCGGAATCGTGCGCGGCTTGGCTTACTACACGGGCATTGTGTTTGAGCTGTTCGACCGCGCAGGGAAATTTCGCGCTATCGCAGGTGGAGGTCGCTACGATAACCTAATCGCGCAACTTAGCGATGGCGCGGTCTCGCTGCCTGCGCTCGGTTTTGCCATGGGCGATGTCGTGCTCAGCGAATTAATCAACGAAATTCCGCGCGCCCGTGAAGCGATGCAGAAGGCAGTCGCGAGCGACAGAAAGATCGACATCTACGTCGTGATCGCGAAGGAAGAACGCCGCGCCGATGCGCTCGCACAAATCCAGCAACTGCGCGATCGCGGCTACCGCGTCGATTACCCAATGACGCCAACCAAGGTCGCCCGCCAATTTCAGGCCGCCGAAGAGGCAGGCGCGGCTCTTGCGCTCCTTTACGGCGACGAGTGGCCACAGGTGAAAGTGAAGAATCTCCCCACGCGGGAAGAGTCGCTCATTGACCATGGTGCGTTGCTGGACAGCGTCGCAAAATTCTTCAACGTCGGCAGTTCTGCCTGATCATGTTTCGCACACACGACTGCAATTCACTTCGTAAAAGCGACATCGGTGGGCAGGTCACGCTTGCCGGCTGGGTAAATGTCACGCGCGATCATGGCGGGGTGATCTTCATTGATCTGCGCGATCGCGAAGGGCTGACTCAGGTTGTTTTTCGTCCAGAGGAAAACGCCGAACTCGCCCGGGAAGCGCATACTCTGCGCAGTGAGGACGTGATCCAAGTATCGGGCCGAGTCGCCGCGCGTGTGCCGGGAACGGAAAATCCAAACCTTGCGACTGGCGACGTCGAACTCATTCCCAGCAAGCTGCGCATTCTCAATCGCGCCGACACATTGCCGTTCCCGATCGATGCCGAGCCGCAGAATGAAGATTTGCGAATGACGCACCGGTATTTCGATCTGCGGCGGCCGCGTCTCGCGCGTAATTTACGGGTGCGCCACCGCGCGGCGAAGGCGACGCGCGATTACCTCGACAGCCAGGGCTTTGTCGAAGTCGAAACGCCCAGTCTTTCCAAGAGCACGCCGGAAGGCGCGCGCGATTTCCTCGTTCCGAGCCGGGTTACGCCGGGAAAATTCTACGCGCTGCCGCAGGCGCCCCAGCAATACAAGCAACTGCTCATGGTCGCGGGCGTGGAAAAGTATTTTCAGATCGCGAAATGTTTCCGCGACGAAGATTTGCGCGCCGACCGGCAACCCGAGTTCACACAAATCGACATCGAAGCGTCGTTCGTCACGCCGGACGACATTTTCGCGGTTACCGAAGGAATGCTGGCGGCGATTTTC
>QHNK01000157.1 GCA_003218415.1 Verrucomicrobiota bacterium
CGGCTTTCCGCGTAGCCAACTTCGCATCCATGGGAAACTCGGGAATCCTGGCTAAGAGATCGGCAGGAACTTTTCGCGCGATGCCGTCATCGAGCAGCTGCGCTTTGTCGGCATTTTTATTGCGCCACGCGCTGTAAGTTCCTTCCCAGCGATCGTAGTCGGCGAGCAGCTTCTTTTTGTGCTCGGCAAAATAGTTGTACACGTCCCGCGATACGAAATAATGTTCCTCTGGCAGGCCGAGCGCTTTTCGGGCAGCGTCGACAAATTTTGCGCCGGCCTCTCCATGCGCCTTGTATGTGCCTTCAACTTCCGGAACGCCTTTGCCAATGAGCGTGTGCGCGATGATGAACTGCGGTTTGCCGTTATCGCGCCGCTTCGCTACGTCAAAAGCGTCGAGAAACTGTCGCATATCGTGACCGTCAATCTCCTGAACATCGAAGCCGTATGCCTCCATACGTTTCCCGGTGTCTTCGCTCTGCGTCTCTTTCGCCGCGGCGTCGAGCGTGACGGCGTTTGAATCATAGATGAAAATCAAATGATCGAGACCCCAATGCCCAGCCAGCGCACATGCTTCGGAGGCGACTCCCTCCTGCATATCGCCGTCGCTACATAAACAGATCACATGCTGATCGAGAATTTTGTGCTCGGCGGTGTTGAACCGCGCGGCGGCCATCTTTGTCGCCACGGAAATGCCGACCGCATTGCCGACGCCCTGACCAAGTGGGCCGGTCGTGCATTCCACTCCGGGCGTGTCGCCAAATTCAGGATGTCCCGGCGTCTTGGAATGCAGTTGCCGGAACCGTTTAATTTCCGACATCGGCAGATCGTAACCGCTCATGTGCAGCCAGGCGTAAAGGAACATGCTGCCGTGCCCGCCCGACAGGACGAAGATATCGCGATTCATCCAGCGCGGTTGGTCCGGGTTGTATTTCAGCGCATAGCCGAAGAGGACCGCTCCGATTTCCGCGCAGCCGAGCGGCAGCCCAAGATGCCCCGACTGCGAAGCCTGTACCGCATCCATGCACAAACCGCGCGCCTCAGTCGCAGCTTTTGAAAGAATTTCAATATTCAAACTCATGGCCGTTTTATAAGCGGAGGATAAAGGGAAGGGAAATGATTTCCGGCTTTCGCTTTTCTTGCTCCAGATCGACAATTCTCTTCTGCAGTGGCGGCCTGTGACCGCCGATCAAGAGATGAATCAGACAACTCTTCTTCAGATAGCTGAAAAGCTCGAACGTCTTGCGGGCAGGCTGCCTTCCAAAATTCGAAAGGCAGTTCTCAGCGAGCTGACACCGCTTAAGGAATTATTCCTCCAGCAACGGCCGCCGCGATTTCTCTTCATCGGATCGAGCAAAATGCCGACGCACCGAATCATCAACACGCTTTTTACACCTGGCGCCCAAGAGCAGATGAATGTTGCTCTGATGCCGGTGCATCGCTGGATCGACTGGAACATATCCGGTCATGGAACGATCTCCATCCTGGATGCGCGCGACGCGGGCGATTCCGCAGCAGCTCAGGTCGAAGAAGACCTCAGACGTCAGCCTCCAGACGTCATCTTCCTTTTCGACGACGGGCAAGCGAATTTCGAGGACCTATCCTCTGCCAACTCGCTCAACTTCGTGTTGCATTTACAAGATGACGTTGGCGGAGTGCTGGGCGATGCCAAGGTCATCGGCGTCTCTTTCGGATCGCAAAAGCGCGCTGCCCAACTGGAAGAAGCGCTCAAGACGCAGCCGGCGATCTGCGATCGTTTGCTTAAGGTCATTCAATTCACGGAAATGCATTCTGCCGAAACGCGCGACTTGTTGTCGGTTCTGGCAAGCGAACTCCCAAACGAAGCCAAGATCGAGATGATCCGGATTTCACGCGATCGCGAAGCGCAGCATCATGTCGCACAAATGCTGGTAAAATCGACGACCGCAATTTGCACGGCGATCGGAGCGCAGCCCATTCCGCTGGCAGACCTGCCGATTTTGACGTCGCTCCAAGTGATGATGGTCTCGGGAATCATGTACGTCAGCGGCCGCGAACGAAACTTGCGCGCTGCAACGGAGTTTATGACCGCGCTTGGCGCAAACGTCGGCGCGGGAATGCTTCTCCGCGAAGGCGCGCGCGCGATCCTGAAGTTTTTTCCTGGCTGGGGCAATGTCGTCTGCGGCATGGTCGCTGGTGCAGGCACATACGCGATCGGCCGCGCTGCTACGGCGTTTTTTATCGGTGGCGTCTCGCTGAAGGATGCGCGGCGAAAATATCTGGCCGACCGCAAGAAGGCATCGCACAAGTCACATTGGTCGCGTGGCTCGCTGGGAGCTTCTAAGTCCATTGAATAACTTGTGAATAAGTTCCCGGCGCCCCGGGCGTTTTGTTCACATAATTTTGTGAACAGACAAACCAATTTCCAGCGCCACAGCGCGCAAAACGCAAGGTTCAAATGAAGCTCTCCGACATACGAACCGCGCTTCGAGAAATATCTCTTTCGCCAGCCAAAACGCTCGGTCAAAATTTTCTGCACGACCAAAACCTTGCTCGCTGGATCGTCGATCAGGCACAGATCACTCCCGAAGATTATGTTGTCGAAATTGGACCCGGACTAGGCGCGCTGACCAGATTCATCCTCGAGAAAGGCGCGCGCGTTCTTGCGATTGAAAAAGACACGCGTCTGGCCAATTTTTTGCGCGCACACTTTGGCCATGAGCGGCTTGAAGTAATCAACAACGATGCGTTGAAGTTCGATCCGCGCGCGCTCTTTGCGCATCGCCAAGTGAAACTGCTTGGCAATCTTCCCTACAATATTTCGAGCGCGTTGCTCTTAAAATTCCTTGAGCAACCAAGCTCTATCTCGCTATGGCTGTTAATGTTACAAAAGGAGGTTGCGATGCGGCTTTCAGCATCCCCATCTACACATGATTATGGAGCGCTGACGTTACGTGTGCAGCTGCACAATCGCGTAAAATACCTGCGCACTGTACGTGCGACCGTTTTTTTTCCGCAACCCGATGTCGATTCCGCAGTGGTGCGAATCTTGCCGCGCGATCCGCTCGAGTTGCCCGCGCGCGATGATGAGCTGCTCCTAAGACTGATTCGCACTGGGTTTTCTCAGAGAAGAAAGCAGCTGCGGA
>QHNK01000121.1 GCA_003218415.1 Verrucomicrobiota bacterium
GATTACTAACGTTGGATGTAAGCGCAGGGACGACGTGCTATACGTATTTCATTCTAGGCACTGATTGTATGCGCGCAACTTCCTGGCTTCTTCTTCTCTATAGCCTTCCTACCAGACAAAAGACGGAGCGGGTCGCGATCTGGCGGCGGTTCAAAAAGATCGGCGCCATCCAGATAAAAACATCGACATATCTCCTACCCGATCTGCCGCCGCAGTACGAGCATTTTCAGTGGCTGGCGCAGCAGATTCGAGATTTCAGCGGTGACGCGACTCTGGTTCGAGTTCAAGAGATCGAGGGGATGCCGAATGAGAAGTTGATCGCGCTTTTTAACCGGGCGCGTGACGAAGAATACGGCGCGATCAAAACGGCGTTGCATGACTTTTTAGCCCGGAGCAAGAAAACCGATCCCGAGACAAAAGCCACAGAACTGGAACGGCTCACGCGTCAGTTCCGGGCAATCCGCGATATCGATTTTTTTCAGAGCGCGCGAGGGGAGGACGTGCAGATGCTATTGCGCCGAGCTGAAGGCGCGCCTAAAAAAACGCTGCCGCGACTCGAAGCGGAAAATTATCGCGGCAAAACCTGGCTGACACGGCCTCGTCCCGAAATCGATCGGGTAGGGTCAGCGTGGTTGATTCGACGATTCATCGATCCTCGAGCGAGGTTTATTTTCGCCGCGGCAGTTCCGTCTAATCGCGAGGTGATTCCATTCGACATGGTGGACGTGGAGTTCTCCCATCACGGTGATTGCTGCACATTCGAGACATTGATTCGCCGATTTGGAATTGAAGACAAGGCCGGCAGGAAAATCGCCGAAATGATTCATGATGCCGATCTCGAAGACGAGAAGTTCCAGCGCTCGGAGTGCATCGGTATTGATCGTGTCTTGAAAGGTTGGGCCAAAGAGGGATTGCCTGACGAGGAGATTCTCCGTCGCGGTTTTGAGTGTTTTGACGCGCTTTACTCATTTTTGCAAAAGCGATGAATAAGGCCTCGCCACAACTTGCAGTCGCGGAAAGTGGATACCAAACAAGTCATCCAACCTTTCGCGAAGCCTTCCGCTTTTGGCTCAAGCTTGGCTTTGTTTCCTTTGGCGGGCCGACCGGCCAGATCGCGATGATGCACGCGGAGGTTGTCGAGAAAAAGAAGTGGATCGGCGAAACGCATTTTCTCCACGCCCTGAATTTTTGCATGCTGCTGCCCGGACCGGAAGCACAGCAACTCGCTATTTATATCGGCTGGCTTTTGCACAAGACGCGTGGCGGCATCGTGGCGGGCGCGCTCTTCGTCATTCCATCAATCTTCATTCTCTTGGCGCTGAGTTACATTTATGTCGCCTATGGTCACGTTCCCTCGATTGCTGCGATCTTTTACGGATTGAAACCAGCCGTGCTCGCGATTGTCGGCGCGGCCGTGATCCGCATCGGCAGCAAAGCGCTCAAGAACGCCGTCATGTGGGCAATCGCCATGGCGGCGTTCGTGGCGATTTATTTTTTCCGCGTGCCATTTCCATTGATCATCATCGGCGCCGGAATCATGGGGCTCATTGGCGGGAAGATTCTGCCGCAATTTTTTCTCGGTTCGCTCGATCAAGGCGCAAGATCGACATCTTTCGTTGAAGAGGTCGGCCCGCCTCCGACTGCGCGATCTTTACTCATTCGCGCCTTCAAGATTTCCGGGACATGGATCTTTCTTTGGTGGGCGCCGATTTTGTTCGCCGGAATTTTTCTTGGTCCGCGACACACAATCTTTCGTGAGGGATTATTTTTCAGCAAAGCGGCCCTCGTGACATTCGGCGGCGCCTACGCGGTCTTGCCTTACGTCTCTCAGCTGGCGGTCGAACATTATCAATGGCTCCGTGCCGATCAGATGCTCGATGGACTCGGCCTTGCCGAAACGACGCCCGGCCCGCTCATCATGGTCTTGCAATTCGTTGGATTCCTCGGCGGTTGGAATCAACCGGGTGGTCTGCCGCCACTTCTTGCGGCTACACTCGGCGCACTAATCACCACCTGGACAACGTTTGTTCCCTGTTTTCTCTGGGTTTTTCTCGGCGCGCCGTATATCGAGAAGTTGCGCGGCGCCAAACAATTGACCGCCGCGCTTTCAACTGTCACCGCCGCCGTCGTGGGCGTGATCTTGAATCTCGCCGTCTGGTTCGGAATTCACGTCATCTTTCCGCCTGGCAGAAACGTCGACTGGTTTGCGCTTGTGGTTTGCACAATCGCTTTCGTCGGCATGCTCCGTTGGAAATGGAACATCATCGCAGTCATTCTAGGTAGCGGACTGCTCGGGTTGATTTATACGCTGGCTGGTTTCCGTTGAAGATTGGGACGCGCCATGTCCAACGCGTTTGCAGTTGAGAGCAAAATCTTATCCCGCCGGTTTCAAGCGAGTGCACTCCGCTTCGTAGTCTTCAATCAACTTTACGATTTTGGATTGGAAGGCATCCTGCGCCGAGTAGAGCGCTCCGATGGGCTCAGCGAACGCCTTTTGCTTGAGCTCTTCCTCGATCGTCAAGCTAAGTTCAGCCAGCTTTTCGATATTCGCCCGCGAGTGAAACTCCAACTCCTTTAGCTTGGAGAGAACGGCAAGCGATTTTTCCAGTTGCGTTGAATCCGGTGGTTGAACCGACTTTTCGGCCTCCGGCTTGGACTCAGTGCTTTGCTCTGTGGCAGCTGATTTCGTTTCCTCGATTTGCGGCTTCTTGACAGGCTGGGACGCACCAGCCTTTTGAGCATGCTTGGCTTTGTGATGCTTCTCCTGAGTGACTTTCTTGGCGTGAGCGATGTTGCGTGGGTCTCCCATCAACTTATAGACGGCTTTCAAAGGTTCCCCGGCCGTATCTACGGGGCAGGTACTTTCTCGTATTCTGCTAGTGCTTCGCGAAAATTTCGCGCAACGCCAATCGAGCAGCGTGATAACCGCACATACCGTGGACGCCGCCGCCTGGCGGAGTGGACGCCGAACATAAATAAACCCCGCGCAACGGGGTCCGGTATGGCGTCGGGCTGAAAGTCGGCCGCGCAATTAACTGCATCAGGTTCGCCGCGCCGCCGTTAATATCGCCGCCGCCTAAATTCGCGTTCGATTTCTCGAGATCAGCGCCGCTCATTTTGTGACGGGCGAGAACGCAATCGCGAAATCCCGGAGCGAACCGCTCGATTTGAGATTCGATGGGATCTGACATGTCGATCTTGCAATCGAATGGAACGTGGCAGTAGGCCCACAGCGTGTGTTGTCCGGGTGGTGCCCGGGTTTCGTCAAACAGACTTTGTTGTGCGACCAGTGTAAACGGACGCTCGGGAATTGTTCCGTGAGCGACGTCGCGTTCGGAAGCAGCGATTTCATCCATGGTGCCTCCGAGATGAATTGTGCCGGCGCGACGGCAAGCTTCTGCTTTCCACGGAATCGGCTCCCTCAGCGCATAGTCAATTTTGAAAATTCCGGGCGCGTGTCGAAATGATTCCAATCGACGCCGGTACGCGGCCGCCATTCCTTGGCCAGCAATGCGCAAAAATTGCCACACCGAAACATCCAGAAGAACCGCCCGTGATTTCGGCAGGTCGTTCAGATTTTTGACACGATGGTTGGTCTCGATTTTTCCACCGAGTTCGCGAAGACAATTGGCGAGCGCATTTGCAATGGCCTGCGATCCACCACGCGGAGTTGGCCAACCCACGGCGTGTCCAGCCATTCCCAGGACCAAACCAAATGCGGATGAAGCGATCGATTCCAAAGGCAGAAACGAATGTGCTGCGATTCCCCCAAACAATGCTCGGGCTGGGTCGTGCTTGAAAAGAATCTTCGCCAGCGAGCTTGCCGGCCAAAGCGCCGGAATTCCAAACCGTGCCAGCGCCAGGGGATGGCGGGGCAAATGCAACATCGGTTGCAAAAATTCGTTAGCCAATTTTTCCCAGTTGCTCGCAAGCCGCTTCATCAGGCGCCGATAAGCGCGCGAATCGCCGGGGAGTTGCTCTGCTGTAAAATCGACATCCCGATGCAAGCACGCCGCGGAACCGTCATCGAGCGGATGTGCCAACGGAATTTCGGGTTGAATCCATTCGAGCCCGAATCGTTCGAGCGGAAGCGTTTTGAAAAACGGCGACCCGGCAGCCAGCGGGTGAACTGCGGAACAAACGTCGTGTACAAAGCCCGACAACGTGAGCTCGGCTGAGCGCGCGCCGCCGCCAATGGTCGTGTTTGCTTCGCAAACGAGCACAGAACATCCCGCGCGCGCCAGCGTGATCGCGGCCGCGAGACCGTTCGGTCCCGACCCGACCACGACCGCGTCGCACGCGTATGACATGGTCATGCACTACCAGCCACTTTGGGGAGTACGCGAGCAACTTTTTTTGCTTTGCTGTCCAGAGACCGCGCATCGTTGCAGCCAAACTGAGGTCGCCAGCGATTCAGAACGCCAAGCTGGCGACCAGCTGACATTACTGAGGCTTGGCGCGCGTTCCTTCCTCTCGATGCGATTTTAATAGTGATGCCTGAAACAGCAGAGGAAATCTCGCAGCAACCTGAAGTGCGCAAAGAGCTTCAACGGGCTACCGGCGAAAAACGTGGCCACAAGGTTCAAGCAGGCGGCAGGGATAAATTCTGGTTTGTTACACACGCATTGTTTCTCGTCGGCTGCGCTGTGCTCTATTTTCTGATCGGTTCGAAACTGATTCCGTTGCCGCAGCCAACTATCAATATTGCGGGGCGAATTCTACGCGGCACAGCCCTGATCGTGGTGGTTCTTGGCTTTGCACGAGGTGTTTCCGTGTATGGGCTCGGTCGTGTTGAGAATGCTTCTGCACGTTTCACGCTCCAGCGCATCATGCATCTGGTCGTTGCCCTCCTTATTGCGTTCATTGTTGTGTCGGTAATCTTTGTCAATTGGTATGCCGCAGTTGCCGCGCTCGGTGTCGGCTCAATCGTCATTGGCTTGGCTGTACAAACCCCGATGAAAAGCTTCATCGCTTGGATCTATATTCTCGTCCGTCAGCCTTTTCGGGTGGGTGATCGCATTAAGATTGGTGACGCCACTGGCGACGTAATCGATGTTGGTTACCTGGATACCACCCTGTGGGAATTCGGCGGTCAGTACATTTCGGGTGATCATCCGAGTGGACGTCTCATCAAGTTTCCGAACGAAAAAGTGCTTGAAGAGATCGTTTATAACTATTCGTGGCCGCTTTTTCCTTACATCTGGAACGAAATCAAATTCCATGTCGCCTACAATGCCGATCTGGAGTTCATCGCCAGCACAATGCAGAGAATTACCGAGGAGGAGCTGGGCGAGGAAATGCTGAAACGCATCGAAACATTTCGTGACTTGCTTGCCCGTACGCCAGTTGATGAACTGGAAGTGCGGGAGCGACCACGCGTTATTTTTCGTGTGAGCGAAAATACGTGGCTTGAAGCGATTGTCCGCTATGTCGTCTCACCGCGCGAAGCGGGTCGCGTCAAAACGCGATTGATCAAAAAGCTTCTAGTCGCACTCAATGCTGCGCCCGAGAGGGTAATGTTCCCTGTTGGGGCGAATCGTTAGTTTTCGGCGCTAGTAATGATCGCGCGAATTCGCCGATGCGATCTACCAGATCCGCGGAACCGGCCAGTTTTTCAATCTCTCTGACGATTGCGCTTCCGGTAACAGCCGCCTCTGCAAAATGCCAGACCTGGCGGATCTGTTCCGCCGTTGAGATGCCGAATCCAACTGCCACTGGCAAATCGCTTACTGACCGCACACGTTTCACGAGGGCTTCGGCGTCACCCGTCATTTCATCGCGTGTGCCAGTCACCCCAGCACGTGAAACAGCGTAGATGAATCCGCGCGCCTGCCGAGCAATTTCTTTCAGTCGTTGGTCTGACGTTGTGGGCGCGACGAGAAAAATCGGTTCGAGGTCGCGTTGAACCAATATCTCGATCCAAGTCTGGGCTTCTTCAGGAATAAGGTCCGTCACAAGAACCGCGTCCACGCCGGCTTCTTTCGCTTTGTTCGCCAGCCTGTCTTCGCCAAATCTCAAGAGAGGATTGAAGTAACTGAAGAGGACGATCGGAACATCGATATGTTGTTTTGCACGTGCAACGCAGGTTAGTACGTCGCGCAGCGTCACGCCTTTGCGCAGCGCGCGTTCAGATGCGCGCTGAATGGTTTCGCCATCGGCGACTGGATCACTGAAGGGAACGCCCAGTTCAATGATGTCTGCCCCAGCTGCAGCCAGCTCGATGAGCAAGAGCTCAGTGGTTGCAATATCGGGATCGCCTGCGGTGATGAATGGAATAAAGCCGCCGCGTCCAAGGCGTTTCAGCGCTGCAAACGTCTCCGCGATCCGACTCATCGCTGTAAATCCGCGATGAGCTGGACATCCTTGTCACCGCGACCGGACAGATTAACGATGATCGCGTCATCTCGTGTCGACTCGCGAGCGATACGCACGGCAGGCAGAATTGCGTGCGCTGTTTCGAGCGCGGGAATGATTCCCTCAAGTCTGGCGCTAAGCTCGAAGCCTTCGAGCGCTTCGCTATCACTCGAGCTGATGTATTCGGCGCGCCCGTTGTCGTGGAGGAACGCGTGCTCAGGCCCGATCGCCGAATAATCCAGTCCGGCTGAGATCGAATGCGTTGTCGCGATTTGACCGTTCGGGTCCTGCAGCACATAAGACATAGTGCCTTGCAAAACGCCGATGCAACCGCCGCCGCTCCTCTCGCCAGTGTGAAATCTGGCGGCGTGTTCGCCGAGCGAATCGCCGTGCCCTCCAGCCTCCACACCGATCAGTCTGACCCGTTCGTCTGCAATGAACGGATGAAATAGGCCGATCGCATTTGAGCCGCCACCCACGCAGGCTATGAGCGCGCGTGGTAATTTTCCTGTCGCGGACAAAATTTGTTCGCGCGCCTCGCGCCCGATTACGCTTTGAAACTCGCGTACCATCAGTGGATAGGGATGCGGACCAAGCGCGCTGCCTAACAAGTAATAAGTGTCGTGCACGTTCGTTACCCAGTCGCGCAGCGCTTCGTTGATCGCGTCCTTCAGCGTGCGCGTGCCCGCGTTTACCGTGATCACTTCGGCTCCAAGCAATCGCATCCGGAAAACGTTCAGCGCCTGCCGCCGTACGTCTTCTGCGCCCATGTAAATCACGCAGCGCAATCCAAACAGCGCGCAAACTGTTGCCGTCGCGACGCCGTGTTGGCCTGCGCCCGTTTCCGCGATCACACGCTGTTTTCGCATGCGCCGCGCCAGCAATGCCTGGCCCAGGGCGTTATTGATCTTATGCGCGCCAGTGTGCAAAAGATCTTCGCGTTTCAGGTAAATTTGCGCTCCGCCAGCGTGCGCAGTCAGCCGTCGCGCATGAAACAACGGCGTCGGTCGGCCGGCGTAATCGCGCAGCAATTGATTGAGTTCGCGCCAGAAATTGTTGTCCTGGCGCGCGCGCGTAAACTCTTCAGTCAGCTCCTCCAGCGGCGCGACCAGGATTTCCGGAACATAGCGACCGCCAAACCTCCCCCAATGTCCGTGTTCGTCTGGCTCACTTCTGATGATTTGTGATTTTTGCATGGGAATTATTGGAGTGACGAAGCATCTACCACGCGCTCAGTTCGTCGAACGGCAGCCACGAAATTTTTAATCGCGCGATGATCTTTCACGCCCGCTGCTTTCTCAACACCGCTGCAAACATCAACGGCGTGCGGCGTGACCACTTTGATCGCGCGACCGACATTTTGCGCATTTAAACCACCGGACAGAATCAGGAATCGTGTGAACGCTAGTGTTGCTCGCGCTGCCGGCCAATTACTCGTCCGCCCAGTGCCACCGCGGAGAGCGGGATGATGCGCGTCGATGAGCACATCACATTCCGAGAACAGCGAGACATCTTCTGGGCGGAACCCCGGGTGAGTGGAAAACACCCGAATCACGCGAAATTCGCCAGTGAGTTCACGCGCGATTTCTGGCGAGAAATTACCGTGCAACTGAACGCAGCGAACTCCAGCAATGTTTGCGGTTTTCCGAATGTCCTCGGCATTCCCGTCAACGAAAATGCCAACTGCATGAATGTTTGCCGGCAGCGCATCGACAATTTGCCGAGCCACTTTTGGTTGGATGCAGCGCGGGCTTTGCGCATAAAAGTTCAGCCCGATCATTTGTGCGCCGAACTCAACGGATGCGTTCGCGTCTCTTGCGTTTGTAATGCCGCAGATTTTGATCTGCACTGGAGTCATGATGGACGGGCTGCTGACGAGGTAACTTGTCGAGCTTCAACTTTGGCGATCAAATCTCGAAGCGCTTTTTCCGGATCGGTTGCGCGCATCAGCGTTTCGCCAATAAGGAAACCGCGGAAGCCAAGCACATCGAGACGACGCAATGATTCCGCATCTTGCAATCCGCTCTCACTAACCATGATTCTGTCGCGCGGAGCTTCAGCGATCAGGCGCTCGCTTGTTTCCAGTGAAACTTGAAACGTCTGGAGATTGCGATTGTTGATGCCGATTATCTTGGCGCCAGCAGTCAGCGCGCTGCGCAACTCGATCGATGTATGCACTTCGACGAGTGCATCGAGCCCGAGTTGGTCTTCAGCGACTTCCCGAAGCTCACGCAACAAGCGGTCATCCATTGCAGCGACGATTAGCAAGACGGCGTCCGCCCCCGCAATGGCTCCTTCGTAAATCTGGTTCGGATCGATAATAAAATCTTTGCGCAGAATCGGCACGTTTGTGCTGGATCGAACGGCGCGAAGATCAGCAATCGAACCGCCGAAATGTGTTTCGTCAGTGAGCACAGAAATGGCGCAGGCGCCACCGCGCTCATAACTACGAGCAATATCACTCGCCGAGCGATCGTTACGGATTATTCCAACAGATGGCGATCTGCGTTTGAATTCCGCGATGATTTTCAAGCGCGGCGATTCCGATTTTAACGCTTGCAGCAGTCGATGCGGCACTGCCGTTTTTCGAATCTCGAGTGCATGTTCGCGAAAATAGCTGGCGGAAACATCATCTTGCATCCGCCCTATCGCCTCGCGTTTTTGGGCGACAATTTCGCATAGAAGATTTCTGTTCATCGATCTCGATTCGTCTCGCAAATCAGCGCGTCCAGTTTCGACGCGGCGCGTCCACTGTCGATGCTCTCGTGTGCAAGCTTCGCGGCTTTGCAGAGATCGTCCGCGACTCCCGCCACATAAAGCCCGGCAGCAGCATTTACGATGACAAGGTTACGCGCGGCAGCCGCCGCTTTCGTCTCCTCCCCTTGAAGAATTCTGCGGATCAATTGCGCGTTCGCCTCTGGACCGCTTCCGCCAAATCCATCGAGGCTTTGCGGTTTCAATCCGAAATCGTGGGGCGAAATCGTGAACGTTTCTACGCCGCCGTTCGATGAACATGCGGCGACGAAAGTTTTGTCGGTCGTTGTTATTTCATCGAGACCGTCCGCCCCATGTACCACCCATCCTTTCTCAACGCCGAGAAGAGAGAGAGCTGATGCGACTCGCTCGAGCAAAGAGGGATGCCACACGCCCAGAATCTGAAACGGCGCGCAAGCGGGATTTGTTAGCGGACCGAGCAAATTGAACGTGGTGCGGACGCCGAGTTCCCGCCGGATATTCGCGACACGAGCAGTCGCTCGGTGAAAAATCGGCGCGAACATAAAACAGATTCCGTGCTCGTTCAGGCAGCGTTCAACCGTCTCGGGTGAGGCAGCCGTGTTAACGCCCAACGCCTCGAGCACGTCAGCACTTCCGCAAAATGATGTCGCCGCTCGCGCGCCGTGTTTTGCTACAGGCACGCCCGCGCCCGCGATGACGAAAGCCGCTGCAGTGGAAATGTTGAAGGTTTTCGCGCGGCTCGAGCCGGTTCCTGCTGTATCTATGAAACGCGCGTGACGCGAACGCACTGGAATGGCGCGATTACGCATGGCCTCGGCCATTCCCGCAAGTTCTTCGATCGTTTCACCTTTGGCAGCCAAGACAGCCAATGCGGCAGCCACCTGCGCATCTGTTGCAGCGGGATTGAGCAGCGCGTTCAGAAAATTCGCCGCTTCGCCGCGCGCAAGATTTTCTCCGCGCATGAGGCGCGTAGTCATTTGGCGAAGCTCGATATTGCCAATTTCACTCATCATGCCTTGCAGGTTCATGTCCTGTTGATCTGGCTCGCCATAGCCAGCGCCTTCGTCATTGCACGGGCCTTGCTAACTGTTTCCTCGTATTCCCGCTGCGAGTTTGAATCGGCAACGATGCCAGCACCGGCTTGAAAGTACGCTTTTCCCTTTTTCAATACAGCGCATCGCAGTGCGATGCAGGAATCTGTATTGCCGTCGAATCCGAAATAGCCGATCGCCCCTGCGTAACAGCCGCGACGCGTGTTCTCCAGCTCGCTGATGATTTGCATGGCGCGGATTTTTGGCGCGCCGGAAACGGTTCCAGCGGGAAATGTTGCTCTAACAACATCGAAGGCGGTGCAATCGGCCCGCGAACGACCAACCACATTGGAAACGATGTGCATCACGTGGCTGTAACGCTCGATCTCCATGAATTCCGTCACACGCACAGTGCCGAATTCGGCTACTCGGCCGACATCATTACGTGCTAGATCGACAAGCATGATGTGTTCGGCGCGTTCCTTCGGATCGGCGAGAAGCTCAGCGGCGTTGGCTTCATCTTGCGCAGGCGTCACGCCGCGAGCGCGTGTCCCTGCAATCGGCCGAATCTCGACGTTGTTGCCAACGAGACGGACGTGCATCTCTGGTGAGCTGCCAACAAGCGCAAAATCGTTGCCGAACTTGAGACAAAACATGTACGGCGAAGGATTGATGAAACGAAGGCAGCGATAAAAATCTAGCGGCTCTCCGTCGAACTGAGATTCGAATCGTTGCGATAAGACGACCTGAAAGATATCGCCCGCGCGAATGTATTCCTTGGCTCGCTCCACTCCGCGCTCAAACTCTTGGCGACGCAAATTGCTGCGAGGCGGCGGCTGTTTTTCATCCTGCGCAATCGGAACAAGCGGCAGATCGATCGGCTCCGCCAACAATTGCATGATGGACTCCATCGATTCGACAGCGCGCGCATAGATCTTTTCTGGCGAGCCACCATCCAGAAATGCGTTGATGACGATTTTCAAGCTCCGCAGCCGATGATCGAAAATCAGGACGTTACCGGTGAGCATGAAAAGCATCTCGGGCAATTGCAGATCGTCCTCACATGCTGTCCGAACTTTCGGCTCGAAAAATCCGATCGCTTCGTATCCGAGAAAACCGACGGCGCCGCCAGCGAACCGTGGCAGCTCCGGGCGTGCAACGAATTGATACCGTGCCATCAACTTGCGGAGCTCATCGAGAGGATCGGTAGCCGTGCCGAACCGCTCCTCAACGCCGTTTCGCACGATCTGGATTTCCCGCCCGTAGCTTTTAATAATGATGCGTGGGTCGAATCCGACGAATGAGAATCGACCGGACACGTCATTTTTTTCTGTCGATTCAAAAAGGAAGCTGTAAGGCCGGCAGTTAAATTTTTTGAATGCAGAGACCGGCGTTTCGCAATCGCCAACGAACTCTGCAGAAACAGGAATAACATTGCCCTGTTTTGCGAGTTGCAAGAATTCATCCAGGGATGGAGTGATCAGCGGTTTCATCTAGTGGATCGGGTTTGACTCCTCGTACTTGCATGGGGCGGTTTAATCGCCTCTCCCTTTCCAAGGGAGAGGGTAGGGTGAGGGTTTGCAGCTTCAGTTCCCGCGCTGTTTTGGAACCCCTCACCTCAATCCTCTCCCCTTGCAGCAAAGGGAGAGGCGGCGAGAAACGCGTGGATGTTATTGGAGCTTTCATACGCGAACTAATTTGTGTTGCTTTACCCAAGTTTTTGGCGCGACTGCTAGGAATCGCGCCAGAATTTTCCTGCCATCGGGGGTGAGAACCGATTCAGGGTGGAATTGCACTCCCTGAACTGGGAATTTGCGATGGCGCAGCGCCATGATTTCGCCGTCGTCGCTCTCGGCGGTGATTTCGAGACACGCAGGAAATGAACTTCGCTCGACAATCAGCGAATGATACCGG
>QHNK01000122.1 GCA_003218415.1 Verrucomicrobiota bacterium
AGCGCCAGGCCCATCCAGATACAAGCAATGAACCAAACATTGTTAAGCATAATGACTCCTTCCTTTTGCAGGAGTCATCAGCTCAAGTGCGGTTCTTCTTCAGCTGAAGAAAGGCAAACTCCATTGCCCGATGCAAACGCTAGTTGCTCTATTTGGGACGCGCAAGCCTTTGCGCCGGCGGGCGTCCTGAACCACGTCCAGCAGCACTTCTCGATTTTGATTGACGGCGCCCCAGCCGGGCAGAAATTTTAGCAGTTCTTTGTTTCGCTTAATGGATCGGCGAGTAGCCGGTCCAACGGGGGAACCAAACTCCGTCCGCGAAAGCGGTGCGGATCGGGGCGAACGATGCGCGGCATCGAGAGCATTTAATGGCTCCAGCCCGACAGCTAACCTCGTCAGCATCATTAAAGAGCAAGAACTGCGGCGCGAAGCCGTGCTTGCTGAAGTGAGACCGCTCGTCGCGCGAGCCAGTCTCGTTTCGGAGTAAAAATTTGATCCCAACTAACGTTAAGCGGCCGCGCAATGTGGATTGGAAGCGCGCGGCGGCGATTCTGTACGGCGACTGGGGCACCAGCAAAGCCTACGTCATTGGGCTTGCGTTCGCCGTCGCCGGCTACAGTTCGTTTTGGCTGATCGCGGCGATGTGCGTGCTCACTGCACTCGTCGGCCTCAACTACATGGTCATCTGCCGCCTTTATCCCGACGGCGGCGGCGTTTACGCCAGCGTGCGGCATCGCAGCGAAGTCATATCCATCGTCGGCGCGTTTTTACTCATCGCTGATTACTTGGTCACTGCGGCCATCAGCGCGCTTTCCGCCTTTCAATATCTTGGCGTGCCGCATCCAGAAAAATTCGCAGCCGCGTCAATCCTCATAATTGGATTACTTAACCTGCTCGGACCGAAACAAACAGGTGGACTCGCGTTCTTGATTTCCGTTCCCACCGCAATCGTTGTCGTTGTGCTCGGCCTTTTCAGCTTGCCACATCTCGGTACGGCGCTCGGTCACCTGCAACCATTGCACGGAACGTTTGGACAGAACTGGGCCGGTTTCGTCGGCATCGTACTTGCCCTTTCGGGAGTCGAAGCCATCGCCAATGCCACCGGCGTGATGAAACTCGATGCTGGCAGTAGCGAAGAGAATCCCTGTGTCGTTAGAACATCCACGCCGGCGATCTTGATCGTCATGATCGAGGTTTGTTTGTTCACCGCGTTGCTTGGACTCGCCATGCATGCGCTCGGCGGATTGCAGATCGTCAACGGCGACGTCAACGCACCCGGCGCGGAAGGCGTGCGCGATTATATGCTGCGTTACATGGGCCAAATCTTCGTCGCGGGCGCGCTCGGCCCTGCGCTGGGTCACGCATTCGGTCTCCTCGTCAGTGTCGTGTTCGGTCTCCTGCTTCTTTCTGCGGCGAACACCGCGATTGTCGATCTTATCGCCATCCAGTTCCTGATGTCACGTGATCGTGAGGTCCCGAAGATCTTCCAGCGCCTCAACAAATGGGGCGTGCCGAGCGCGGGAATGTTGCTCGCGACTCTTGTCCCCATGCTGCTCGTGATCGTGGTGAAGGAAATGTCCGGTTTGGCCGATCTTTACGCCGTCGGCGTGGTTGGCGCGATCGCAACCAATCTAGGCGCCACCTCGACCGATCGGAAGTTGTCGATCAAAACGTGGGAGCGCACGCTCATGTTCGGGACTTTTCTGGTAATGGCTGCGATCGAAATCTCGCTGCTCATCGACAAACCGAATGCGCGTTATTTTGCGGTCACGATTCTCGCTGTTGGATTGATTCTCCGCGGACTTGTGCAGGAACGCCGAATGAAAAAGGAAGCTGCGCCCGCGCTGTCGCCACGACAATTAGGTGTCGATGTTGGGCCTCCGATGTCCAAAGCGCCGGCTCCTTCAGGGGGCGAAGCAATCTTGTGCGCGGTTCGCAGCGCAGGGCGTACGCTCGATTTCGCGTTGCGAGAGGCAGCCAAGGCTGGCTCGCGTCTTTACCTGCTCTTCGTGCGCGAACAACCGTTCATGACCGAAGAGGATGCCAGGCGCAAATGGCAGCAAGACCCGGAAGCCAGCACCATTTTCGCTGAAGCGAAACAGAAAGCCGAGAACATCACGCCGCTGTTCTGCTATGCGGTGAGTCCCTCGGCTGCCGAGACGATTGTTGATGTTGCTGCGACGCTCGGTGCATCGCGTGTCATTCTCGGCGCGCCACAACGCAGCGCGCTGATGAATCTGCTTCGCGGCAATGTGATTCGCGAAGTATCCAACTCGCTGCCGGAAGAAATTGATCTGGTCGTTTATGCATGAGGTCCAGGCGTCGATCAACGGGCCGAGTGTTACTAGCGATTTTCTTTGCGGCCGGTGCTTTTATCTGTCTCGTCATGATGCTGGCGCTGGCGTTCCCGGGAAGTTTTCTGGAATCGATCTGGCGATTGAAACCAGAAGCGCGCGTTCAGTTTGAAGAAATCGGCAGAGGCGTATCGATCGTGCTGATGGCAGCAATCGGAACAGCATGCGCCGTAGCTGCAGTGGGACTTGCGCAAGCTGCCAAGGACGATGGCTCACGATCGGAATTCTCACCGCAAATCTCGTCGGCGACTCGGTCAATGCTTTGCTTCGGCACGATCCGAAAACCCTTATCGGTCTTCCGATCGGAGGACTAATGATCTGGTACCTTGTTAAGAAAAAAGTCTCAGCGGAAAAATAGTATCGAGATTACGACAAAGATCGGGATTAGAATCGGCATCGCGAACTTCCAGATATAGCCGACAAAGCTCGGCGTCGGCACGCGCGCATGTTCGGCGATTGTTTTCACGAACAAATTCGGCGCGTTACCGATGTAAGTGAGCGCGCCAAAAAAGGTGGCGCCTAATGAAATCGCGATCAGCTCGCGGCCATTTTCGGAAATGAACCTTACCACGTGCGACGAATCATTAAGGTCGTAACCATGAAGTCCGAGCGCCGACGCGAAAAAAGCCAAGTACGTTGGCGCATTGTCGAGCAATGCAGAGAGGAAGCCAGACGCCCAAAAGAATGTCAGGTCGGAATCTAGCCCAAGTTTTCCGGCCGATCGCTCCATGAACTCCAAAACCGGAATCATGGTCCCGAAAATGCCGAGAAATAGCCAGCCGACTTCTTTGAGTGGCGCCAAAGTGAAATTGTTGGCTTCACGAATGCGCTGTGGAGTAGCGAAATAGGATCCCAGCGCAATCAATGCCATGAGCGGCTCGCGCCAGCCCGGACGCACGGCAATGAGCGCAGCCAGAAGCGCAAACAGGAAAGCGAAGTTCTGGGCACCGTCGCAGCGCCATTGCGTGATTTCGCTTTCGTGAATGGCCCTTTTGCGCGCGCGAAGATTGATAAGATCGAGAAGAAAAAAGATGACCAAGACAATCGCGAGCGTGAAAAGCCATTGACGCCAGCAATTTTGCAGCGCCCAGCCAAACGGCACGCCTTTGAGAAATCCCAGAAACAAGGGAGGCCCGACCGGCAAGAGTGCGCCGCCGATGTTACTGACCAGAAAAATAAAGAACGCGATATGCATCGGCGCGGCGCGGCTTCTGTTCATCGCGATCCACGGCCGGATCAACAGCATCGATGCGCCGATGGTGCCGATTAGATTGCCCAAGAGCGCGCCGACAAAGAGGAACAGGGTGTTTCTCATCGCGCCGCTCGGCGATTTGACGCGCAAATGAATTCCGCCGGCGACAACGAAGAAAGAACCGACTACGACCATGAAAGTCGCGTAATCGATCCCCGCGTGAACGACGCGCGCGGACTCTTTAACAATGAACAGATGATACAGACAAACGATACCGGCGAGAGCGACGCAAAGTTTGTGGTAATGCCGCTCCCAATGGTGCTGAGCGATGAGTGGAGCGAGTGCGATCGCCATGAGCAAGATCACAAACGGCAGCGTGATCGGCCAGTTCGGGCGTGCCGCGACGAGACCCAGGACCCAAATCATCTTGCCATTGGACTTATCGTCGTACGATCCGTCAATGAAACTCGGCTTTGTGGTTGCTGCTTTGCGGGAACGTTCGAAAACGCCCGCGCGTCGATCATCTTCAGGATGCCGGTGGCACAGCTCGCAGGCTCGCAGCGACTTCGATCTCGGCGGTTTGTGGAAACATGTCGAGGGGCGTGACCGACTCGATGATGAACTGATCCTGCAACTCTCTCAAATCGCGCGCTAGTGTCGGCGGGTTACACGAGATGTAGATGAGCGCTGTCGGTGGAAGATCAACAATGGCTTTGCGAACGGCTTCGCTCAGCCCAGTCGCCGGAGGATCGACGATGAGCGTGGTAGGGGCGATTGACCTCAATCGGCTGGCTTGTACGTCGTTTGCGCTGACTGTGCGGTTCGGGTGAACCGCCCCTACCTGTTGCAATTCACTTTCCACGTCGCCGGCGATGTATACTTCCTTCTCGGTCGCGGTTTCACATGCCGCGCCGATGGCAAATCGGTCCCAATCAATCCCGATCACGCGCTCAAATTTGTCGAGCAATGCTTTTGCAAAAAATCCAGAGCCGCAATAAGCGTCGATCAACAGTTGTTGATTCGGCCGAACCAGATCGACGATCAAATCGCGCAAGGCATTGGCTACCTCGTCGTTGGTTTGAGAAAAAACGCGGGCGCTCGCTGAAGCCCGCAACGTGTAATGGCCATCGCGTACGTGTGTTTGTGCACGCAACTCCGCAAGCGCGCGATTGACTTCGTCGCGCGAAATCGGGCAACGCTCAATGTCGAGCAAGGTATGCGAATCGCGCCTGAAAAAACCGATCACGCCGTCCTGCGCGTGCACAGTGATGCGATTACGATATGCGTACTGCCTGGGCGATGGGATGATTGGCCGCATCGGAATATCTTTGAGCTTGCCGATTCGCTGGAGCGCGTCGCGTACCTGTCGCCATTTAATCGCAAGCTGATGTTCGTAACTGACGTGCTGGTAAGTGCAGCCGCCGCACCGGCCGAAATAAGGACACTGTGGTTCTACACGATGCGGCGAACTTTCCTTAACCTCGACCAGTTCCGCTTCGGCGAATTGCTTTTTTTCGCGTACGACTTCGGCCGAAACGAGCTCGCCCTCAATCGTGTAAGGAACAAAGACGGCTTTACCCTGTGCCCGGCCGACGCCTTTCCCACCGAAAGCGATGTCTTCGATCTTCAAATCGACAAAGCGCATATCATTAATATCAAGCTTTAGCGCGGTGTGGGCAGCAGCCAAGAACCGCTACTGACCGCTTGAGCGGTTTTCATTCGCTCGGCTGAAACTGCTGAAGCAGTTGCGGGAGTACTTCACTCGGTACGCCTCGCTGAAGCGACGCATTACTGAGATTCACACACCGCCTCAGGGAAAATTGTTGGCAACCACGCAAAGCCAGCTAGCGCGGAGAAGCCGCTTAAGTCACCAGAACAACAAGCAACCCAGACGGAAACCGAATGCTAGTTGAAATCCTGGTGCGAATCGCGCACGTAAGGGTATTTCGACTCGTTACCGACCTCAGGCGGAAATTCCGGATAGCCGGCATGAATGTACGGGATGTCCGGTGGCAGAATCGGATAATAGCTTTGGTGCCATATTGGAAACGGAAACGTCAAAATTTCAATAAGACCCGCTACGTGTCGTGCGCCAGCGCGCCCCAGTCCACGCCAAACGCCGTAACCGGCTCCCGCGGAATTACCTTCGGTTTGGTTGACTTGATTAACCGTCACAAAAAAGTCAGTCGGAGCGATGAAAAAATTTGAGAGACCGCGACCGAGCTTGCGCGTTGGCCCGTAATCGTTCGAGGGCGGGTCTTGAATATCGGCGAAGGCTCCGCTGGCAAGGCCAGCGACTACTGCGAGGGAAAGGATAGTCTTCATAGGCGTTCCCCAACCAGTTAAGTGATTCCGAACAGCAAAAGCAATACTTATTTTCGGTCTTCGGTTGCAACCCGGTTCTGCGTCGTCATGATCGAAACCACGACCGTAATTGCAAGAATGAGCACGACGACGCCCAGGGAGATCGGAGTCGGCACCGAAAAATATTTCGCCACGATCATTTTGAGCCCAACAAAAGCCAGCACGAAGGCGAGGCCTGTTTTCAGATAAACAAAACGATTCATCAGGCGTGCCAGCACGAAATAGAGCGATCGCAGGCCCATGATGGCGCAGATGTTTGAGGTATAAACGATGAAGGAGTCCTGGGTGATCGCAAACACTGCCGGGATGGAATCGACTGCGAAAACCAGGTCCATCACATCGATGACGATCAACGCCACCCCGAGTGGTGTGAGCATCCAGCGGTTATTCACGCGCGCTCTGAAATCTTCGCCGTAAAATTCCGAGGTGATGGGAATCCAATTCCTGCAAAAACGCATCACCAGGCTCTTCCCGAAATCTGGTTCGCCGGCCCTTCCAAAAAGCATTCGAATGGCGGTCACCACTAGGAAGATTCCAAAGATGTAAAGAATGAAATGAAACCGCGACACCAAAGTCACGCCGAGCAAGATCATGATGCCGCGCATGACAAGGGCCCCCACGATTCCCCACACTAGGGCACGGTGTTGCGCCTTCGGCGGCACCTTGAAATAAGCGAAGATGAGCACGAAAACGAAGATGTTATCGACGCTCAACGAGTATTCGATCACGTAGCCGGTGAGAAATTCGAGGGCTTTGTCCGGCCCGCGCAGTTTCCACACTAGCAAATTGAAAAGGAGCGAGAGCACGATCCAGATAGCAGTGCGTTGGGTCGCCGCGCGCATGCTCAGTTAGCGAGAGCACGATCCAGATGGCAGTGCGTTGGGTCGCCGCGCGCATGCTCAGTTCGCGTCCGCGGTGCTTGAATTGGGCGAGATCGATCGTCAGCGCGATAAAAACGCCCGCGGTGAATGCGAGCCAAAACCAGATGCTGGTTGTCACAGCGCGAGATTTTCACGACGCGCGGCACACGGCAATCGCAAATTGCACGCCCGTCTCACGGGTTATGGCGTATCTCCTATGAGGTGATATTGTCTCCCTTGCAAAAAATGGATGTTGAACTCCAAAAGCTTGTCGAATCGGGAAAGCTCACCTCCAAAGCCGCTGAGCAGCTGGAAAAGTTAAAGCCAGGCGCATTTTGTTTGCACAAGAGCTGGGGATTCGGTCGCGTGCGCGAATGGAACCTGCTGCTCAATCAGATCGTAATCGATTTTGCCAGCAAGAAGTCCCATCCCATGCAGGTCCAGTACGCGGCGGAAAATCTGACGCCGCTCCCACCGGAGCATTTTCTCGCGCGCAAGGCCACCGACCTTGTGTCGATCAAAAATTTGGCCAGGGAAAATCCGGCTGGGCTGGTCCGAAATATTCTGGAAAGTTTGGACGGAAAAGCCACCGCGCAGCAGATCAATGAATGGCTGGTTGGCGATGTTTTCACGGAGACGGAATGGAAACGCTGGTGGGAATCAACGAAGAAGGCGCTGAAGGCAAGCGGCGCTTTTTCGATACCTGCAAAAAAGACCGAGCCAATTCAAATCCGCGGCGAAGGCATATCGCATGCTGACGAGCTGATCGCCGCTTTCAATAAAGCCCGCCAACCGAAAGAGCAAATCGCAGCGCTCGAGCAGATCATAAAATCTTACCAGCAATTTAAGCAGCCTGAAAACCAGCTTCAGCCGATCATCGTGACCATCGAGAACATGGCGGCGCGCAACCAGAAAATGCATCCTGAGCTAGCGTTCGAGCTCATCATGGCGCGCGACGATTTGCTCGGGCGCATCCCGTCACTCCACACGACACACATTGGTTCGACCCTTTCGAAATTAATTCTTGATGAAGAGAAGCGCCTGATATCGATCCTGCCGAAGTTGCCGGCGGCAAAGGAAAAACGGATCTTGGAAGCGTTGCCGTCCGCGCTCGGCCCGCGCTGGACAGAGCGTGCCTTACATTTGATGCAAGGCAGTCACGGCCGCGCGGTCGCTCAAATTCCGCGCATTCTCGGTGAAACCGGACAGCACCCTGAGCTTCGCACAATGCTGGAGCGGAGCATCCGCGAACATTCAGCCACAGGCGAGATGCTCACATGGCTGTGCAGCGAACGGGAGCACTGGAACGAGCTGGTTACGCCAGATTTGCTCGGCGCGATTCTCGCAGCGCTGGACCGGGAAAAGCACAACGCTCCGGGTCGCGCCAGCAAGTTGCACCGTGCTCTGGTCGAAGATCGGCAATTGCTTGGGGACATTTTTAAAAACGCCGATATCGCTCTTGCGCGCGACGCGATGCGGCGGCTCCAGCTAAGTCCGCTATTCGATGAGTTGACGAAACGCTCGCTCCTGGCGCGGGTGGTTAAAGTTTATCCGGAACTGGAAAGCATGATCACAGGCGTGGAAGCACAGGAAAAGGCAGCGCAATTGATCGTTTCCTGGAGCAGTCTCGAAAAGCGCAAGGGTGAATACGAGGAGTTGGTAAAAGTAAAAATTCCCGAGAACAGCAAGGAAATCGCGCTCGCCAGGTCGTATGGCGATCTGAGCGAGAATTTTGAATTTAAAGCGGCAAAGCAAATGCAAAGCGTGCTGATGCGACGCAAAGCCGAGTTGGACCAGATGCTGCACAACGCGCGCGGCACTTCATTTGAAAATCCCGACGCGTCCCGTGTTTCCATCGGCACAATCGTCACCGTGCGCGACGTGACGACAAACAAGGAAGAGACCTATACGATCCTAGGCGCGTGGGACGGCGATCCCGACCGCCACATCATCTCGTATCAGACGGCGATTGGACAGGCGCTGCTCGGTCATGAAATCGGCGAAACTATTTCCCTAAACACGGAGCACGGCGCCGCTCAATTTACGATTGTTTCAATCCAGCCCGCCCCGCCGGACCAGACTGCGCCCGCACCCGGTCTTCCCAGCGAATCCCCTGTCGAAACGGCGATGGCCGAGTAGCCTCCCCGGTTTCAACCGCCTGACTAAATCAGCAGTTCGTAGGAGAGAATACTCAGGCAATAGATTGCCGCAGTTTCCACTCGCAGGATGATCGGACCGAGCGTGATCGGCTGGCACCCGTGTCGCCGCGCAAGCGCAAGTTCCGCAGGCGTGAAATCGCCTTCCGGCCCAACGAGTATCAATACGCTCCGAGGACGATGTTGATGTTCACTCGCATAATCTGCGAGGATCTTCTTCAAGTGCTGCGCATCAGGCTGGAGGGATCCTATTAGCCGAAGATCGAATCGCTCGAAATCTTTCTGTAGTGACAGCCGTGTCGGCGGCGATACGAGTGACTCTGCAGGCGGCACGCCAGCCTCTACAGTGTGAAAGAATTCCGCGAGTTTTTTCGGCGTGCGTACGCGCGGCAGCCAGTTCTGACCGCATTGTTTAGCGGCCTCAATTGCGATCTGCTGCCATTTCGACTGTTTCTGCGCGGCCCTTTCGGAATCGATCTGCACAATAGTGCGGTCGGAAATGATTGGCGCAATTTCCGCTGCGCCGATCTCGACTGCCTTCTGCACGATCAACTCCATGTTTTTTCCTTTTGGAATCGCCTGCCCCAGAACGATCCGGCAGCGCAGCACGGCCGTTTCCGCTTCGTGCAATTTTCGCAACCCAATTTTGTCGCCGCTAAGATCGACAATTTCCGCGGTGATTTCGCGTCCTTGTCCGTCGAAGAGAACAAGTTTCTCCCCGGCTTTCATGCGCAGGACGTCGCGCGCATGGTGAGCCTCCGATCCAGTCAACGCGAGCGCGCGCGGGTCCCAATTTTCCGGCGAGATATAGAAGCGGTGCATGTGACCTGAATAGGGCGAGCAACCCGAATTCTTTACTGGTAGCTGGATGCGATAAGCGAGTTCAGCGCCAACACGTCGCTCAGCGATTTACCTATCGGCAATTCTACCCCACGCTGTTGAAGCGCTGCAATTACATTCTCTGTAGGAATGTTTCCAACCAGCGCGTCCTGCGCGAATGGGCACCCACCAAGGCCACCGATGGCCGAATCGAAGCGACGGCAACCCGCATCATAAGCGGCCAGCACTTTTGCTACGGCTTGTTCAGGCCTGCTGTGAAGATGCACGCCAATGTCGTAATCGGTGTATTGGTTTTTGACCGATTGGACCACACGGCGAATCAGATCAGCGCTAGCAACACCGACGGTGTCAGCGAGCGAAATGGATTGAATACCAATGCCGACTAATTTCTTTACTGCCTGGCACACTTCATCCTCATTCCACGGATCGCCATACGGATTTCCGAACGCCATGGAAATGTAAGCGACCATGCCGAGCCCTGCCTTGTCAGCTTTGGCTTTAACCGATTGCAAAACTTCGTAGCCGTCTTCGAGCGTTTGGTTTTGGTTTTTGCGCAGAAACGTTTCAGAGATGGAGTAAGGAAAACCCAAGGTGGCAACTTTTTTGGTGGCAATCGCGCGCTCGGCGCCTTTCTCGTTTACCACAATGCCGATGATTTCGACGTCGCCAGGCACATCGATTTGCTGCAGCAGCTTCTCGCTGTCCGCCATTTGTGGGACGGCTTTGGGAGAGACAAAACTTACACCATCGATGTGCTTGAACCCCGCTCCGATGAGCGCGCGCAGGTAACGCGCCTTCAGGTCCGTGGGGATTTGCCGCTTCAGACCCTGCCAGGCGTCGCGCGGACATTCGATCAGTTTGACAGCACTGTGAAGCACGGAAACGGCGCCGCTTACTTGAAAAATTCCTTGGCGCGCTCGAAGAAACTTTTGCGCATTGGAGTGTTTTCCTCGCCGCAAAGCGCAGCGAACTCCTCCAGCTTGCGACGTTGCTCGGCATTCAAGCGCGATGGCACCTCGACAATGAGACGCGCGAACAAATCGCCATGGCCACGGCTGTTGACGTTCACGATTCCTTTGCCGCGCATTTTGAACATCTGCGCGCTTTGCGTCCCGGCTGGCACTTTGAGATGTGCTTTGCCTTCCAGCGTCGGCACATCAATTTCGCCGCCCAAGGCCGCACTGGAGAACGGGATTGGCACCTCGCAATACAGATCGTCGCCTTCACGCTGAAAGATTTTGTGTTCCTTGATGTGGATGACCACATAAAGGTCGCCTGGTGGACCACCGCCAATGCCGGCTTCCCCGTTGCCTAACGAACGCAGCCGGGTCCCTTCCCTGATTCCAGCGGGAATCTTCAGCTTAACCCGGGTTAATTTTTCTACCCGCCCCTCGCCACGGCATTTCTGGCACGGTTTTTCAATAATCTCACCGGTGCCGTGACAGCGGGGACATGTCTGCGAAATGTGAAAAAATCCACGTGAACTGACTACCTGGCCGCGGCCGCCGCAGGTGGGACAGCTAATCTTGCGCGAACCGGGTTCCGCGCCGCTGCCCTGGCACTTGTCACACGTGTCGAGTTTCTCGATCTCAATCTGCTTCTCGGCGCCAAAAGCTGCCTCCTCCAGTTTGATTTCCATGTCGTAACGCAGATCTGACCCGCGGCGCCGATCTTCTGTGCGCGCGCCACCGCCCCCGCCAAAGAACGTCTCGAAGATTCCGCCGCCAAAACCGCCCCCGCCGAATACTTCGCGGAAGATCTCGAATGGATCATGGAACGCGCCGCGACCGAAACCGACGCCGCCCGGGGCGAACGCTGCGTGGCCGAACCGATCGTAGGCAGCGCGTTTGTCCGGGTCCATGAGGACATCGTACGCTTCGCCCAGTTCCTTGAACTTTTCCTCGGCGTGCGGATCGTCCGGATTTTTATCTGGATGAAACTGGACCGCGAGTTTGCGATACGCGCGCTTGACCTCCTCTTCGGTGGCGCTTCGTCCAACGCCCAGCACCTCGTAGTAATCGCGTTTGTTCGTGGTGGCCATATGGCTACAAGTCTATGTGACTAATGGGTTTGATGGGACTGAGAGGCAAGAAGCCTCCGTCATTTTCCCGGTCCGCTGGAAACGACCACCTTTGCCGGCCGAAGCAATCGGTCTTTAAATCGATAGCCGCGGCGGGCCTGGCGCAGCACAAACCCTTCGGGAACTTGATCACTCGGCTCATGTCCAATTGCTTCATGCACGTTTGGATCAAACTTTTTGCCCTCGGCCTCGATCGGGTGCAGTCCATTTTCGGCCAGCAAATCGTTAAGTTGTTTTTGGACGAGAACCATTCCGGAATAAATCGGCGATTGTTCGCCCTGTTCTTTTGCAGCCGCGAGACCAAGCTCAAAATTATCGATAATTGCCACTAACCGCTCGAGCAACGCGCTGTTGGCGTACTTGATCGCCTCCTCCTTTTCGCGTGCAGAGCGTTTTTTATAATTCTCGAAATCAGCCTGACTTCGCAATGCCAGATCGCGGAACCGGTCGAGATCGGCTTGCAAGCCGGCCATTGGATCTTCTGGCTCCGCTGGCTCGCTGCCCGTTACAGGCGCACGCGCGGCAGATGAAGGCGTCGCTCCTACCGACGCCGATACCTTCGTTTGTTCGTTTTGTTTAGAAATAGGAGTTTTTTTCATGTTTTGCGGATCGCAATCAACGTGATGTCGTCGTTTTGAGGTGCCGAACCGGTAAAATCGCGTACGGCCTCGATGATTCTCTTTACGATTGCCTGTGCGCCATCGTTCGCGCTGGCGCGGACCGATTCCATCATGCGATCGAGACCGAACTCGTCTCCCTCAGTATTTAGCGTTTCGGTCACACCATCGGTGTAGAGGACGAGGCAATCATCGCGCTCGAGCGGGACGGCGAAGTCCACCGTTAGCCTATCAAACACGCTTCCGCTGTCAATTCCCACGACCATTCCCGGCGATTTTACCGGCGTAACAGTTTGCGATTGCCGCCGGTAAAGTAACGGCGCATCGTGTCCGGCGCGCGCGAGGGTAATGCCATTGCGCTGGTGGTCCAGAATGAGATAGGCCATGCTGATGAACATGTCTTCCTTGATATCGGGATAGAGCTGACGATTCACCTTTCGTAAAACATCCGCGGGAGACGGGTTCCGAGCCGCCTCAGCGCGCAAAACGCTGCGGCAAATCGCCATGATGAGCGACGCGGGCACGCCTTTTCCCGAAACGTCTGCGATGGCCACGCCGAGGCGCTCTTCATCGACCTGGATATAATCGAAATAATCGCCGCTCACCTGGCGGGCTGGCACATTGATGCCGCTGATCTGAAATCCATCAATGGCCGGCGCTTCCGACGGAAGCAAAATACGCTGAATGTCCCGGGCAATCTCAAGATCGTGATCCAGCCGCTTCTTTTCGTTCGCCATCGAGTAAATGATGGCGTTGTAGAGTGCAAAGGCAGATTGCTCAGCGATCGATTTAAAAACGACAAAATCAGCCTGCGAAAACGGCGCACCCATTGGACTGTTGGCGAGCACCAGCACGCCCAGATCTTGATTTCCATAGCGCAGCGCCGCCGCCACGATCGACGAGATGCCAAAAGCGCTGCCACGCAATTTCGCCAACTCCGGCGCTTCCGAGAACTCGTTTAAGCAAACGGATTGCCCCGTTTGCCAGACGCGCCCGATCAGTCCTTCACCCGGGCCGACCGTGTGCAGCCGGAGAAAGCTCTCAAGAGCGGTGGGATTGGCGGCCGCTTGTTGCAACATATTCGGCGAAATATCCACCAGCGGCGGACATCCCTTCGAGATAAAAGCCGGCGTAAGTTTCGCGCCCGTGCGATCGGTCACATAAAGCGCTCCGCCGTGCGCGTCGAGAATGCGCGTAGCGCCCTCGACAATGAGCCGATGGAGTTCCTGGGGTCGAATGGTTTCCCGGAACGCTTCGCCGAGGCCGTGCAGGAAATCGAAAACGAGCGTTTCTTCGACTTGGATCTCCTCATGAGAACGCTCAAGCCTGCGAATCCGCCGTGCCTGGAGGTAGGTGGTAATAATCCACCCGGCAATAGACGCGACAAGCAGTCCGAGGAGAAGAGTCGGCCACATGACCAATGGCCAGCTTACTTCGAGGACGTCTCGTGATGAAGGTCTTGTCTTAAGAAATCGAGAACGTCCTTAAAGCGAAGGAGATTTTCCGGCGCTGCCTCGCAAAGCGCCTCGTGCGCTTCCAGCATCGTTTCTGCCTGCTCCTTTTTTTGGGTCGCTGGCGACTGGTCTTTGTGGGTTCGCTCGAGCGCTTCATAGTCAGGCGCCCTCGCGCCATTGCCGTGAATATCAAATATCTGATCGAGGCCGAGGCCGGAGAGAAGTTCCTGGCTGCGGTTCCCACAGTGAACGATGTGAAGATGACCCTGGCCGAGCTCCTTCAAGCGCAACGCCACGCTGGCCATCGTTCCCATGAACGTGGAATCCATCATGGCGCAATCCGCCAGGTCCACCACAAATTCGCGATAGCCCCGGTCCAGCATCTGGCGGGCGAACTCCTTGAGGTTGCCACTATTGAGGAAACTACCTTTCCCCTCCACTCTCACCCATACGGTCGGGCCGCTTACCCCTACTTGAATAGATGAATCCACAGTTACTCCTTAAAAGGATACCAGCCCAAAAGGCATCCTGTCAAACCTCACAGGATGTCAGCAGCTCCCAAAATTTGATTCGAAACGCAGGCCACCAAGGGTCGCATTCAGCGAAGAGTGGCCTTTGCAACGCGCTCGACCGCAACCAAGACCAAGAAAGCGGCCGGCCTGACTACCGCGCACCGCGCACACTACTCCCACATATAGGAGCGGTTTTCGGCCACGATCTGGCCGTTAGCGATTAACAGGCACCGCCACGCAATCACGCGGCCGTCATCGAAGTAATCGTCGCCAATGACCTTGAATTCCGTTTTACGGGTGCCACGCACGTTTCGATAGCTAATCTCCTGTGCTTGGACGTGTTCGTGTAATTTTTCCTGGCGATACTCCAGACGCACTGTGACGTCGGAGGGCCGCTTGGCCCGCCAAAAGAAATCGAAGTAATTGCCAAAACGCTGACGTTGGTCGAGCACCGTCACCGCCCCGAAGAGCCGGTATTGGCGCTCAAAAGTGATCGGAGCGTCCTGAAGCGTCGCGACTTTCTGGCTCGGCGACGTCGACTTCGCGCCAAGCGTGCTCGTCGTCTGCCGCGCGCGCTGACTTGCCGTTGGCGCTTTCTCACTCAGCAAGAAAAGCTTGATTTTTCGAAACTCGAAATCTTTGTCTAACGCAACCGGGAGCGGTGTCACTTTTTCGACGATTCTTGGTTCTTCACGAGGAGCTCCCTCACTGGAAGCGCAGAGGGCAAGTAAGATCAGAGCGGCGGCAACCCTCATTTCCCTGTATCTCATAGGTCTTATAGGTCCTATGGAACTCCCTCGAATCCGAAAGTAAACTTCTTTTTAAATGATCGAAGTTCATTACGAACGCGGTGTCTACTTGCCGGAACAAGATTTGTGGCTGGACCCGTGGGACGCAAAGCCCTTCGCTTTCATTTCGCACGCGCATAGCGACCACATAGCGCCTCACGAGGAGATCATCCTTTCCGAGCGGACGTCGCGTTTGCTTCAACACCGAATGCCCGGTCATCGCACCGAACACGTTCTGCCATTTGGCGAAAAGGGAACCGTGGATGGGCTGGATCTGATGCTGTTGCCCGCCGGCCATATCTTTGGCTCGGCGCAATGTTTCCTTTTTGCCGGCGACGAAACGCTCCTTTACACGGGAGATTTCAAGCTGCGTCCCGGAAAATCCGCCGAACGGGCGCAGTGGCGCCACGCCGATACACTCATAATGGAGACCACATTCGGTCTGCCGCGCTATCGATTTCCCCCAACGGAGCAAGTCATTGACCAAATAGTCGCGTTCTGCCGCGAAACAATCGAAGCCGCCCAAGTGCCGGTGCTTCTGGGCTACTCGTTAGGCAAAGCTCAGGAGATATTGTGTTCGCTTGATGGAGCGGGCCTAACGACCATGCTGCACGGCTCGGTTTATCGGATGACGCGCATCTACGAGCAGTTCGGCCAGTCGTTTTGCAACTACGTGCGGTACAATGCGAATGAGGTTGCAGGAAAAGTTTTGATCTGCCCACCGAGCACAAATCGTTCGCAGATGCTGGAAAAAATCCCGCACAGACGCGTGGCAATGATCAGCGGCTGGGCGGTCGATCCAAATGCGATCCATCGCTACGGAGTCGATGCCGCATTTCCTCTTTCGGATCACGCGGGTTATGACGATTTGATTCGCTACGTTGGACTGGTACGGCCACGACGAGTGTTTACACTCCATGGTTTCGCCGCCGAGTTTGCCAGTGATCTCCGCATGCGCGGCACCGAAGCCTGGGCATTGACCGAGGAAAATCAAATGGAGTTGGATCTTGGAGGTAGGGACATCGCGCTGCGATGTCCGGACGGGGCAGCGCGCCGTCCTTACCGTTCGCCTCCGCAATCCGAGTTTCTCGCGTTTGCGAATATCGGTGAAGCGATCGCTGCGACTCCGGCAAAGCTGGAGAAAATTCGACTGCTTGCCGATTACTTGCGCGGCCTGACGAGCGAGCAGCTTCCGATCGCGACCCTCTACTTTACCGCAAGAGCATTTGCCCAAAGCGATTTGCGCACACTGCAGGTTGGCTGGGCAATAATTTTCCGCGCGCTGCAAGCCGCCACCCACATCGACGACACGGAACTTCATCGCATCGCCAGCGCCCACGGCGATGCTGGCAGGAGCGCGTTCGAAATCCTCGATGGGCGAACAGCGCCGCAACTATTCAGTATCCGTGACTCGCGCGAGTTGTTCGAAAATCTCCATCGCGCCCGCGGCCCCAACGCGAAGGCAAAACTGCTGCAAAATCGACTGTCGATCTTGTCCCCGCGCGAAGGCGAGTACGTCGTTAAAATCTTGACCGGTGACCTGCGCATCGGATTGCGCGAGGGTTTGGTCGAGGAGGCGATTGCGAAGGCATTTGATGTTCCCCTCGAAGAAGTAAGAGAGGCCAACATGCTGTCAGGCGACATTGGCCAGACCGCGCTGCTCGCTTCACGAAAAGAACTGCATCGGGCGGAGCTGTCGCTCTTTCGTCCGATCAAGTGCATGCTTGCGACTCCTCAACCGACTGCTGAAGCCGTGTGGGAACGGTTTGCTGGCGCGACAGACACCGATCGGACGGCGGCCTTATCAATGCGCGCCACGGTTTATTTGGAAGACAAATTCGACGGCATTCGCGCGCAGCTTCATCGCGCCGCACAACGCGTTGAAATTTTCTCGCGCGATTTGCGGCGCATCACCAGTCAGTTTCCCGAGCTGGCCGATCAAGCCAGGAACTTCCAGGAAGAGCTGATTATCGACGGTGAAATTATCGCCTTCCAGGAAGATCGCAGGCTCACCTTTTTCGATCTGCAAAGGCGACTCGGCCGCACAAGCGACGGCACAGATCTATTCGCGCGCGCGGCGGCGGACGTGCCGGTCGCGTTTGTCATCTTTGATCTTCTTTGGCTGAACGGGCAGTCGTTGGTGAAAACTCCGTTGCGCGAGCGACGAAGACACCTCGATGGCCTGCGTTTACCTTCACAATTCCAAATTGCGAGAGTGATCCCCGCCCATTCTGCCGCCGAGATTGAACAAACGTTTCAACAGGCTCGCCAGCGTTTGAATGAAGGTCTGATGATCAAAGACCCGGAGAGCTTTTATTTACCCGGCACCCGGGGGATGTTCTGGTTTAAACTCAAAAAAGAGCTGGCGACACTGGATGTGGTGGTGGTCGCGGCAGAGCTTGGCCATGGCAAGCGCAATAATGTCCTGAGCGATTACACCTTCGCGGTGCGCGATGAAGTCACTGGCGACTTTTTGCCCATTGGCAAAGCTTACAGCGGATTGACCGATGCCGAGATTGCAGAATTAACCGAGCACTTCAAACAGAACACGATCGCCGATCACGGGCGGTATCGTACAGTGAAACCAGATGTCGTGCTCGAGGTCGCCTTCAATTCCATCCAACCCAGCACGCGTCACGCCAGTGGACTGGCACTGCGTTTCCCGAGAATCAAAGCTATCCGCCGCGACAAGAATGTCGATTCCATCGACACGCTCCAATACGCTCGCGAGCTTGCCAGCCAAGGCGCAAGTTACCGGCCAGTTTTGGCCGAGGCGCGTAAATAACGGCTCGAATTTACTCAGGCGTAGGCGAAGGAGACGGCGAAGTAGCCTGTACCGCAGGAGATGGAGTTGGCGACGTGGCCTCTGCCGCAAAAGATTTAACTGCGCGAGACATCCTCGCTTTTTGTAATTCTTCCATCCGACGCTGTCTTTGAGCGAGTCTCTCTTGCATTCGGCTGTCTTTGTCAGCTTTGTCCCGCGAGGGGTCGGCAATCAGACCCTGCAACTGAAGCTCGGGTGGGAGCTGTTGTATTCTCTTGTCTCTTTCAGCTTTCACCTGCGCGGGGTCGCGAATCGTGCCCTGTGGCTGAACGTCCGCGGGCTTCACCCGGCGGCTGGCCGTGGCTCTTTCTCTTTCGGCCAACGCTTTCTCTCGTT
>QHNK01000158.1 GCA_003218415.1 Verrucomicrobiota bacterium
CGATCCGTTTTACCCGGGCTACCGCTCACGAACGTAAGTCCACCATCGCTCGGTCCGTTCGGATTGAATTTCAGGTAATGGTCAATCTTCGCGGGCTGACCATTTTCGTAAATGCGAAAGATGCAGATATCGAGATCGTAACGCGGATATTCGAAATTATCCGGGTCGCCGCCGTAGAACGCGATCTGCTGCTCAGGCGCAAACACGAGCCGCACATCGTCGTAGCGTTTGTAGCGATAGAGATGGTACGCGCCGCCTTGATATAACGTAACCACGTCGGAGCGGAGTCCGGTTTTCTCTTTGCTCTCTTTTTCAATGGCAGCGATGACTGCTGTGCGCGCGTTGGCCGCTTGCTCGCTGGTCGTCCCTGCTTTCACGGCGCCGTTGACGCGCGTGGTCACATCCTCGATCGACATCAGGACGTTGAGCTCCAGATCGACGCATTTCTTCTCTTCGGCTTGAGCTTTCGCATAGAAGCCGTCGCGAAGATAGTTGTGTTGCTCATCGCCGAATTTCTGAAGAGAATCGGCCCCTACATGGTGGTTCGTGATCACGAGCCCGTTCGCCGAAACGAACGAGCCGCTGCCGCCGGAGTTGAAACGGACGCTGGCCTTTTGCAGATGGTCGAGCCACTGCGGTGTCGGCTCGAATTGGTATTTTTTCCTAAGCTGTTTCAGCGGCGGGGCATTGAAAAGCCACATCCCTTCGTCGGCGAGAGCGGATGAATTAAATGCAACGGCGAAAACCAAAAGTAACCCGAGAACGAGCACGCAAGATCGGTTTGGCATGCGCGCACGATAGAGTGCACGCGTAAAGGCGACAAGTGCCCTCGTGCTCGTGATCGCAATCGTTTATCGACATCGAGCGCGAGCACGATGTCCCTGCTTCAAACCAAGCGTTTCCGAGTAGTTCGCCTCTCCCGTTCACTAGGGGAGAGGCGGTTCAAGCAATGCTGGCGGACAGATGCCGGCACCGCTCGCACACGGACCCATTTTGATTATAACTTCCCTGGATGTTTCGAACCAGACGGCGCAAAATCGAACGGCTCGATTTCATTCTGGCCGGTGCGCAGAAATCCGGCACGACCGCGTTGCATTATTTTCTGAGCAAGCACCCGGACATCACCATGGGCGACCAGCAGGAAATGCATTTCTTTGATAACGACGCCATGTTCGTTGCGGACGTGGACTATGAGCAATTGCACAAACATTATCCGCTGCTGGCTCCCTCAAAGATCGCCGGTGATTGCACGCCCAGTTATCTCTATCACGCGCCAGTGGCGGAACGGATCTGGAAATACAATCCACAAATCAAATTACTGATCCTTCTGCGAAATCCAGTGGATCGCGCTTTTGCCCATTGGAATATGCAACGATTCAAAGGCCGCGAGCCGTTGGATTTCTTCGACGCGGTGCGGGAAGAACAAGCGCGCATCGCCGGCGCGCCTCCGGTTGAAGCGCGCCGTTTCGCTTATGTCGATCGGGGATTTTACGGACGCCAACTGGCGCGTCTCTTCAAATTGTTTCCGCGCGAGCAAATGAAGGTTGTGAAATTCGAAGAGTTCAAAGAGCACCAGCGCGAAACGCTTGGCTCCATCTTTTCGTTTCTGGGCTGCAAACCACTGCATTCCGTGCGCAGCAAAGACAGAAATATCGTGCCGTATCAGCGCGCGATGAACTGGGAGGAGAGGGTCTTTCTCTACAACCTGTTCGCCGAAGACATTGCAAACGTCGAGCAGATGTTAGGCTGGGATTGCTCAGATTGGAAGTTGTAGGTCCTAGATTTAACCACGAAGGACACGAAGGGCACGAAGATTTGGCGAGAAGGTTAATCAGACATCTGAGAAGTCAGTCTCAGTCCTTCTTCGTGTTCTCTGTGCTCTTCGTGGTGGATTTTAAATCTTTCTAAATCGTGGGCGTTCATTTCGGTCCGCTGCGAGCAGGGCTTTACGACGAAAAATGCGCGCGCCTTGCGACTCAAAAAAAGCGCGCAATTCCTCGGTAAAGAATGAGGAACCGTCCGGACGTGGGTTAAGTTCCAACAGGAGTCGACCATTCGGCTTGAGAAACCGCGTCCGAATATCGTGGATGAAAAACTCCCAATCGGCAGGAGTCCATTCTTTCCACACGCCATTTTCGTCCCGTTCGATCCGATGGAAACAGACACGATGGCCGGTGACGAGGTCGAATTTTTTTCCCAGATCGGGCAGTGGCGTTTGCGGATGGATTCGCCCGACGACCCGGCGAACGCCGAGAAGCTGCGTTGTACCGCGGAAAAACAGCTCCTCGTCCGTGTCCAGCCCGAGTCCTTCGTGGCCAAAGAGCCGGCAGAGGTAAAGAAAATAACCGGCGCCGCAGCCAAGATCGAGAATTTGAAGCGGCGGCGCGCGATCAAGCCAGAGGTCCTGGACGTGCTTGATGTTGACGCCGATCCAGTAGGCAGCGTCTTCGTAGGCGTTGATTCTTCGCGCGTTGGGCCGGTAAGGATAATGGCGCCGCATCCTTTCTAATTCAGCCTGATCAATCGTAGCGAGGATCCGCCGCGCGCTGACGGGATGAGTCCAGCGGCAGATGTGCTCCCAGAGGCTCTGCACAGCGTCGATGGAAAACAGTTTTTCGAGTTTGCGCGAAAGTCGCACGAAGGAACGATGCAGCGAAGCTCGCCAGAGACAAGCATGGCTCTCAGACGTAATCTCGAAAGCGTGCATCGTTAGCGCCAAAGGCGCTGCCTCAATTCGAGCCCGGGGCAACGCCCCAGGAGCTCGATCATCGATTAAACCAAGCGCTGAAAGCGCGTTTCAAACCGGCGGATGGTTCTCGATCCCAAACGTGGCGCGCAATACACACGGATTACTCTACAACCAGAATGTGCATTAAACGCCTCTCCCTTTCCCAAAGGGAGAGGATAAAGGTGAGGGATTGTTTTTCTGTCGCTCCTCGAGTGCGAACCAGATTGCTCGCAACACGCTGTCGAGCTCCCGGCGAACCTGATGATTCCAGAATCGCAACACAACCACTCCATGGCGAGCCAGGAATTCCGATCGCGTCCGGTCGCGAATTTCGCCTGCACGATAGTTATGTCCACCGCCATCCAATTCGATGGCCAGCTTTGCGTTGGGACAATAGAAATCCAAAACGTAATCGTCGAACGGAT
>QHNK01000159.1 GCA_003218415.1 Verrucomicrobiota bacterium
GCTGATCTTGTATGCGATCAGCCCCATCCTCGTTCACGGGACGGAGCTTGGCAGGCCCGATCATCAATCGTTGTCGATGCTGCTCGTGACGATCGCGATTTGCGCGGAGTGGAGCCGCTGGGAAGCAACAGGCGCGGCGACCGCACGATGGGCCGTCGTGAGCGGAACCGCTTGGGGATTAGCGATTTGGAATTCTGCTTATGAAGCGCTGATTCTGTTCGTGCTCGTTATTGTGCTCCTGCTCGTGCTCGGCGACAAAGAGGCGCCGCACAGCGGCGCGGCTACAGCGAAATCTCGCCGTGCCGGGTGGGTCTGTTTTGTTCTGATCATTGCGATCGCACTCTTGCTTGAACGGCGCATCCCGTCGTTGTCGATTTTGCATTCGAGTGCGATTTTCAAAAACTGGTCGCGCACGATCGGCGAACTCGCGCACGTCTCACCGGCTAATCCAATCTGGCTGCGCTGGTGCGGGTATTTCGTTCTCCTCACGCCTTTTTTGATTTGGATGAGCATGAGCGGACACAGCAGAACAAGGCAGCAGCGGACGCCGTGGCTTGCGCTTGTGCTAGTTGTTCCCACTTATGGTTTCACTATTTGGCAAGCGCGGTGGGGATATTTTTTTGTATTGATATTCGCACTTGCGCTTCCGGCTTTGCTGGCGCCGATCAAATCGCCCGCGGCAGTTTGGATTGCATTTGTGCTGTCGATTTTTCCGATTTTGCGCGATTGGGATGAAAGGATTTGGCCAAACGAAACGCAATTAGCCGCTCGCGTCGAACTGCGGAATGAATCGGCGCAGTTGCGCGAACTGGCGCTGAGTTTGCAATCGCGCGATGTGCATCCGTTTCTCGCGCCATGGTGGCTTTCGCCCTCGATTGCCTATTGGTCCGGGCAGCCCGGAGTGGCCGGAAGTTCGCACGAGAGTCTCAACGGCATCGAGGACAGCGCGCGATTTTTCCTTTCCGAAGATTTGCAAGAACCGCGCAAAATTCTCCAGAACCACCGAGTAGCGTGGGTTTTTGCGTACGACTCCGAACGCGTGGCGCAAAATTCCGCAGCCGTCCTGAATCAGGAATTGCCCCTGCATCCGCTCTGTCGCGTATTGGACAGAACGCCATCTCAGGCGCCGCCTTTTCTCATTTTCTCCGCGCAGACCGCGGCGTTCAAACTTTACCGGATCGCTGTTGAACGATAGAGCCGAATAAAAAGTTGCCGATCACAAATGAGAATCCGTTGACAGGCATCGGCGAGTGTCACAATAGTATCAGATGCTCAGAAGATTCGTCCCGCAAAAGCCGATGCCGCCGGTTCGAGAAGAGCCGAGGGATCCGGATACAGATGACAACAATCATCCTGCGAGTCGCGAAGAACCAAAAACACCAACAAAAATCGATAATCCAAATTCAAATCCTATGGCAGATCACGGAGGTAAAGACATCCTCTCGAGCGATGTCGAAATCAAAGGCTCGATCAAGTTCCAAAAAGAACTGCTAATCGATGGAAAGGTCGAAGGGGATATTAACTCTGACGGCGTTTTGACGGTCGGTGAAAACGCTGAAATTCGGGGCGAAATAAAAACCAAATCGATCACCGTCTATGGCAAAGTGCATGGCAACATCACCGTGGCCGAGCGCTGCGAGCTAAAATCCAAATGCGTGTTGCAAGGAGATCTGAAAGCAGCGCGTCTCACCATCGAAGAGGGGGCCACTTTCATTGGTCAGTCGGAAGTCACGAGCGGGACCCTTCCCGCCAAGGCTTCAGCTCGGCCTGAGGTTGTGCGGTCCAGCGAGCCCATCAAAGCAGCCTTTGGAGCGCGCGCATAAGGAAAGGGTCTCGGCTTAGGGTCCAGTGGCCAATCCGTCGCTTGTAAAAGTCAGTGCGGAATGCCCGCACTGTGGCTTTAAGCAGATGGAATATGCCGCGGCCAAAAGCTCAATCTGTCGCCAGTGCGGCCGCTCGTTTTCTCCATTCGCGCCGAAACCCGGCCTGAAGCTGCGGACAAGAGAAGAAGCGCCCCCGCCGGAGAGCTCCTCCATTCGTGGCAGATTCGAGGATTTTTGGAAGCGACAACGCAGTTCGATTATCGAGTGTTTTGAATGTAAACGGAAACAGCAGGTCTCTGGCGCGGCGACTTCCACAATCTGTCCGGCATGCAGCGCGCATATTGATCTGCGCGACTACAAAATCACCAGCGGTTTCAGCCGAACCATTCGAACGCGTGGCGACGTGCATCTCACCTCCAGAGGCGATCTGGGCAGCAGCAGCGTTGTTTGCCGATCCGCCTTAATCGAAGGCAGGCTGCGGGGCAATCTGCATTGCGACACTGCGACGATCAACTATTCGGGCAAAATTCCAGGCCGTATCAGCGCCCGGCACATCATCGTTGATCGCAAGGCAGATATTCACTGCTTCCGCAGTGTCCGCGCGGAAAGCGTCGAAATCAGAGGCAGGATGTCGGGCGAGATCGTTGCGCAAACAATGGTAATGATTCATAAACGCGGTTCACTGGAAGGCGATGTCACGGCGCGGGCTATTACAGTGGAAAAAGGCGGCATGTTCTCCGGCCAACTCGTCATCGGTCAGGTCGGCCTGACACAGGGAGAATTGTTGCAGGAACAAGAGCCAGCCGCCGCGACCGGTTCGGAATCCAATTTTCCAGAAACCGCACCGCGGCCTCTACCGGCGACTTAATAACGATCCCCTCCATGCGAAGACTGCACCCACGCAGTCCTTACGAGAAACTGGGCGGTTACGTGCATTTGCCGCGTTTGATCGACAAGGCCAGACTGCATCGGAAAGGATTGCTTGACGGTTACAACTACAAAACCGTCGGCTTCGATAAACATTTGCTGGCGTTTCTCAAACTCGACGGCGACACATTTGAAGAGATTGCCAACAGATTGGACGAGGACGAGGCAATTCTAGAGTGGGTGCAGAAAAACGGAGCGCAGCATTCGCCTGAAGCGATTGAACAATGGAACCAGGCAATGATTGCGCGGCATCCCGACACCGCCGCCAAAAAGGCGCGTTTCCTTCATTTTCTCAAAGAGGCAGGCGGTGAAGGCCGCAAAGATATTCGGACTTATTTCGATCTGATCGAGTTTGATGAGGGAAGGCTGAATGACGAATGACGTTCGTCATTCGTGTGATTGCTGCTCACATTTTGATTTTTGCCAGAATCGCGTCTGCGTTTTCCAGCGTTTCTTTGCTTCCGATATCAAGCCATTTTCCCTTGATCTGAAACGTGTTTATCGGTTTGCGCGTGTAGAGCCATTGCACAAAACGGCCTGGCTGATCCGGATTATTGCCTGCAGCCAGATACGTCGTCAAAAGAGAGAGAACCGCACCGACATCATAGACCGCAACCGTTGCGTCGGTTCCCCTCGCGCATTCCACAAAATTCGCCAGCGATTTAGTAAACAGGTTGTCGCCGGCGACGATTAACAGGCTGCTTTGGCTCAGGTTCTCGCGCGAGACGACAAAATTGATGTCGCCAATCGCACCCAACTTATCTTCATCGCTCGTGGAACCGTCGTTAATGATTTTGAATTTGAATTCCGGATGCCGGCTCCGATAGCGCTCGCTCCAAGCTTGGAAGTCAGCCGCGAATTTGTCGTTTGTTACCACGTAGATCGTTTCCAGATCAGGGATACCCGCGAGGTTATCCACCACCCACTCGATAA
>QHNK01000123.1 GCA_003218415.1 Verrucomicrobiota bacterium
CTGCCACGCACTATTAAAAACTAGTCTGCTGACTGGGTTCGATCTCAAATCGAAGCTTGATCTTGTGGCACTCGGTACAGTAGCGGACATCGTGCCGCTGCGTGGCGAGAACCGTGTTCTGGTACAGCGTGGCGCGATCGAGATCGCACGGACCTCGCGTATCGGTTTGAGGAAATTAATGCGAGTCGCCGGAGTGCGCGTGCCAATCTTGCCCGAAGATATATCAGCAAAACCGCGAACGCCAGGAGGTGGAACAGGAAATCTTTGATGCAGCGATAGAGGGAATAGACAGCCAGTTCGACGCGGCTCGTGATGCCGCTATCGTGGCAGGCGCGCATGACTGGCATCCGGGAGTGCTCGGTATCGTGGCGTCACGGATTGTTCGAAAATATCATCGGCCCGCAATTGTGATCGGCTTCGACGAGAGCGGAATGGGCAAGGGAAGCGGACGAAGCATCGAAGGGTTGAACCTGGTCGAAGCGCTGAATCGTTGCGCTGACAGCCTCGGCACCTTCGGTGGACATGAGATGGCGGCCGGGCTGGCGATGCGCGAGGAAAATTTCGATCTTTTTGCCAAAGCATTTCGTAACGCCGCGCGCGAGCTTCTGTCCGACGAAGCATTGCAACCTTGCCTGCGACTGGACCATGAGCTCGCATTCACCGAGATAGACGTTGATTTTCTGCGCTGGCACGAAATGCTACAGCCGTTTGGAAACGGAAATCCGCAGCCGCTGTTCCTTGCGCGTGAAGTTGAGCCGGTTGCGCCGGCGCGCGTGATGAACGAAAAGCACTTGCTCTTTCGTTTGCGCCAGGGCGATCGCCATCGGCGCGCGGTTTATTTTAACGGCGCACAGAATCAATTGCCCCCGGCGCCGTGGGATGTGGCATTCCGAATTCGCGCGGATGAATATGGAGGTGAGACGCTGGTTGCGATGCACATCGAAGCGGTGCGAGCGGCGGAGCCAATGTAATGAGCAAGGTTCTTGAACAAAAAGTTCGTGACGGCGAGGTTGCCGTCGCCAGCATGCGAGGCGCGTGCGCTCCTCAGGTTTCACAATCGCTTGAAGAGCTAAACTGGATCCCGCGGCCGCGTCTGCTCGCGCTGCGGCGCCTCGGGATTGAGACGGTAGAAGACTTGCTCACTCATTTCCCCCGCCGCCACGAAGATCGCACCGAGTTCCCGCGTTTTCCACGCGAGGAAAGCGATGTTCCGGTCTGTCTTTGCGGTGAGGTAGTTAAAACGTCGCTGCGTCGTTTTGGCGGATGGAAGAAAATTTTTGAGGCCACGCTCCAAGAGTCGCAGGCAAATGCTCTGAGCGAGCCGCTGGTGTGTCGATGGTTCAACCTGCATTACGTGCAAAAAATGATCGCCACCGGCCAGCGTATTGTTGTCTTTGGAAAGCCACGTCTCCGCGGGAAGCGAATTTGCATGGATCATCCGGAGTTCGAAGTGATCGAGAACGATGAGGAAATATCGATCCATTTCCGCAGGATCACGCCCATCTATCCAGCGACGGAGGGTCTTTCACAGCGCGCCTTGCGCAGCATCGTTTATCGGCTTTTAAATGAGCTTCGTCCCGCGCCGGCGGGATTCGAAACATTATTGCCGCGTGCACTCATGAATGGCGACATGACGCGGGCGGCGGCGATTCGCGCCATTCATTTCCCGAAAAATTGGGAGGAGCGGGATGCCGCGCGCGAGCATTTGGTCCTCTCCGAATTCTTCGCAATGCAAATGCTGATTGCATCCCGACGCACCGATGCGTCGATTCGCACTGGCGAGGCTCACTGCGGGTCCGGCGTATTGTTGGACAGATTTCTGAAGGCGCTTCCGTTCGAACTGACGCGCGCGCAGGAGAAAGTCATCGCAGAAATCCACCACGATCTTGCGGCTACGCATCCGATGAACCGTTTGCTGCAAGGCGATGTTGGCTCAGGCAAAACGGTCGTCGCAATAGCGGCGATGCTTCTTGCGGTTGAAGGCGGATATCAGGCAGCATTCATGGCGCCTACGCAAATTCTGGCGGAGCAACATTACGATGTGTTGCGGCGCTGGCTCGAGCCGCTGGGCGTACGCCTCGCACTACGAACGGCCGCGCGACAGGAGGAGAGCGGGCCGCTGCCGCTGTTTAAGCATAGACGGGATTCCGCGCGCGAAGGAGTTCCGGGGAGCACAGGCTGCCAGCCTGTCGTGTCCGGCAGCCTGCCGGACACACGAGCGCGTGCAATGTCCGAAGGCGCAGATGAGCCGCACTATCATCGCCGGAACCTCCCACACTTTGAACGTCCCTGGGCCAAGTACGCGATCACGTTTGCCACGCGAAATCATCGCCAATTGTCGGAGAAAACGCGTGACATCGTGCTCCAATCAATCCTGCGTTGGAAGGATCGGCGCTACGAACTGTATGCGGCCTGCGTAATGCCAGACCATGTGCACCTGTTGATCGAGCCGATGATCGAGCGCGATGATGGCTCCGGTAATCCGATCTTTTTTCCTCTTTCGAAAATACTGCACAGCATCAAGTCGTTTACCGCGAATCGAATCAACAAGATTGAAAACAGCAATGAACCTGTCTGGGAAACAGAATCATTTGATCGTCTGATCCGATCGGAGAGCGATCTGCAAGAGAAATTTCGTTACATTACGCGTAATCCTTGGGATGCGGGCATAGCGAAACAAGATGAAGATTATCGGTGGGTTTGGTACCCGGGGAGCTACAAAGCCCGGGAGTTCGCGGCAAGCTGCCGCGAACAACAGGCTGGCAGCCTGTGCTCCCCGGATCAGACGCTGCCGCCGGAAACGCCCCAAATCATCGTCGGGACGCACGCATTGCTCTACGACAACGTGTCGTTTTCAAATCTTGGACTCGCGGTGATTGATGAGCAGCACAAGTTCGGGGTGGCGCAACGTGCCCGACTGACTGCGCGCGAACCAGCGCCCGATGTGCTGGTCATGACCGCCACGCCGATCCCGCGCACGCTAACGATGACGATTTACGGCGACCTCGATGTTTCAACCATCGACGAGATGCCACGGAACCGGGGAAAAACCGTCACTGCGGTGCGCGATACTACGAAACTGGGCGAAGTCCTCAGCTTTTTACGAACGCAATTAGAAAGGGGCCGCCAGCTCTACGTGATCTATCCGTTGATAGATGAGAGTGAAAAATTAGACGTGAAAGCCGCTGCGGCTGAGTACGAGTTATGGCGGGAACGCCTCCATCCCTTTCGCTGCGAATTGGTCCATGGCCGAATACCGGCGCCGGAGAAACAAAAGATCATGGAACGCTTTCGGCGCGGCGACACGAGCACGTTGATCAGCACGACTGTGCTCGAGGTCGGCGTCGATGTTCCCAATGCCGGCGTGATGCTGATTGAAAACGCGGAGCGTTTTGGTCTGGCGCAACTGCATCAACTTCGGGGACGGATCGGTCGGGGAGAGCATAAATCCTATTGTATCTTGCTGACCTCGTCTCAGGCGAAGGAGGCTTCCGAGAAGCTCGCCGTTTTGGAAAGAACCAGTAACGGCTTCGAAGTGGCCGAAGCAGACTGGGAATTGCGTGGCCCGGGCGATTTGCTCGGCACGGCGCAGAGCGGTCTGCCTGCGCTGAAGATCGGTAACTTGAAGACGGATGCGCATTTGATGCGGCGCGCGCGCGGGGCTGCCATGTCAATCTTCCAGGCAGATCCGCGGCTGGAATCGCCTGAGAATCAACGTTTCCGGCGCTTAATTGTCGAAAAACACGGACGGACTTTTTCCAACGTCAGTTAATGAAAAATCTCGCGAAATTTTTACTGTTTGTCCTGCTGGTCAGCGCGGGAATTTCCCTCCTCTACGATTATCGCCTTAAGCATGGAGGCTTGAAATTACCTTCCACGCGGACGCCGGAAAAGTACACGCTGGCTTCGGGCCCGAGCGTGGACTCAAAGCAGGTAGCTTCTCTAGAGGCGTTGAACCGGGAGCGTCGCTCTCTGGTGAGCAGCGTGCTTCCGTCCGTTGTTGCCGTGAAAACATCAAAAAAAATCGGCATTCGACGCGAGTATGGGCTTGATCCGTTCGAGTTTTTTTTCGGCAACCGGCAGCGGCGATTTCGCAGTCCACGCGACGAGGCGCTGGTGCAGAGTTCGCTGGGCTCCGGTGTGATTGTGACCAATGAAGGTCACATTATCACGAACAATCATGTAGTCGCCCAGGTGGACGAGATCGAGGTGCAGTTGAGCGACGGACAAACCAAGAAAGCGCGCTTGGTCGGCGCAGATGAGCAGGTCGATCTGGCTGTGCTTAAGATCGACAATCCCAGCGTAAAGCCACTCAAACTTGCTGACTCGGATACGGTGCAGCCCGGAGATTTTGTCTTGGCCATCGGCAATCCATTTGGTTTCGAGGAAACGGTCACAGACGGAATCATCAGTTCGAAGGGGCGGCCGAATCGGAGCGATTTTTTCGGTGACTTACTGCAAACCAATGCGGCAATTAATCCAGGGAACAGCGGTGGCCCTTTGATCAACCTCCGCGGCGAAGTGATCGGGATTAATACAGCGATCGCCTCAACGACGGGCGGTTCGCAGGGAGTGGGGTTCGCGATTCCCTCGAACACGGTTCGTAATGCGCTGGAAAGTTTACTGAAACAGGGCCGGATCATTCGCGGGTACCTTGGCATCCAGACGCGAGCTTTGCAGCCCGGTGAAGACGGCGCGGACACCGAGGGCGTGACGGTTGCGGAAGTAATGGCAGGGTCGCCCGCAGCTCAGGCGGGCGTTCAACCGGGCGATGTTGTCCGCAAATTCGATGGGCACGAGGTGAAGAATTTCAGCGCGCTGCGGACTCTCGTGGCCCAGACCCAGTTGAATAAACAAGTCGAACTTGAAATCGTACGTGACGGGAAACCGCTTAAAGTGAAGGCGCAGATCAAAGAGCAACCGATTGATCACGACACAGCGCGGGCTGTTCCTCGGCAAAACGAGCCGCAGCCGCAAACTCCGCGACAACCGAGCGATGAAGAAGCGGCCAGCAGTCCTCTTGCTGCGATTCATGTGGAAGAGCTGACGCCGGAGATGGCGCGTCAGCTTGATCTACCCTCGAATGTGCAAGGCGTATTAGTCACAGGCGTCGATCCCGATAGCGGCGTGGCAGAATTACAGAAAGGGGATGTGATTGAAGAAATCAATCAGCAACCGGTCACATCAGTTTCAGATTACAACAAGATCGCTGCCGCACTCGAGCCGAGCCAACCGCAAGTCTTATCGGTTTGCCGGCATCGGGCGCGTTCGTTTCTAGTCCTGCGACCGCGCTAACCGCGTCGGAACACCTGGAAACGTGGGAATGTGCCGGCCTTTTCAGGTACCCGCGAATCACGCGAATTGACGCTAATAAAAATGACAGAAATAATTCATGGGACGTTGAGGCTGAAGCACGGTGGTGAAGTGTTGATACGAACGCGGCGCCAGCCTGATCGGACAAAGACCACAACTGACTTTCCCGATCTCTCCTTCTGATGTATTCGCGTTTATTCGCGTGATTCGCGGGCTCGTCCGATTCAGCACGCGATGGCGTGACGCCGGCAAACGCCAGAGAGCATTTCCCAAAGCGCCTCGAGCACGCGGTTCACTGACGCTTTTACAGACTCGAAATTCTGCTTGTCGATGTACGCAGCGAGCATCTTTCGCTCGGCGTCAGAATGTTCGCGATCCGCTTCGATGTGGACGGTGAAATACTGATAATGCTCGGGACTGGTGAAGCCGTAGTGTTTTTTTAGTCCGTCAATTTTCGATTCACAGATCTCTGGTATTTGGCTCTCGTAGGCGTAGAGTGCTGCGAGACCTTCAGCGGTCGATCCATCGCGGCAAACTTGCCGAAATATATCGATCAAGTCCGTCGTTTCGGACCACTTTTCAGATTTGCGTACATCGGATGCAGAAACGCCGAGACCTTCAGCAAACTTGAGCCAAAGCTCGGGATGATTCGGTGAACCTGCTTCCTCGTCGATCAAATTCGACAAGAGTTGTTTGCGCGTTGCTTGATCCTCGCACTTCGCGTGCGCCGCCGAAAGATACGTGGGGAATGCCACGACATGGTGATAGTACTGCCGCGCATAATCCGCGAGCGCGTCCCTGCTCAGCTCCCCACGCGTCCACGCGAGATAGAAGGGATGTTTCAAGAGATGTTTCGCCGCGATGTTTTTATCTATTTCGTCAAGATGTTTGTTCATAGGACCTGTTATCTTCCACAGATTACGCAGATTTGCACAATCTCGATTTTTTCAATCTGCGCTAGTCTGCGAAACCTGTGGACATTTTTATGCTGATTTCAAACTGTGTTTGATGCCGCGGATGGGGATGACGACCCAGGTGGGGCGGTGATTTAGTTCGTAGCCGATTTCATACACCGCTTTGTCGAGCAAATAGGCTTGGAGCATAATTTGAAGGTCGTCGCTGTTTTTGGGGATGAAAATCGCGCTGGCGGTCGTGTTCAAATAGCTTTGCAGAAAGACGCTGCTCGCCTGGCGATACCAAAGATCGGCCCAGCGCTCAAGGAACGGCACGTCTTCTTTACGCATGGCAGGCTGCCAGAGCGCGCTGTAAGCCGCGTATTGAAACGAGCGCATCATGCCGGCGACGTCACGCAGTGCCGAGCGTTTCAGTTTGCGCTCGCTTAGCGCACGGGCCGGTTCACCTTCAAAATCGAGAATCACAAAATCTTTGCCGGTATAAAGCAACTGCCCAAGATGATAGTCGCCGTGAATCCGAATTTTCGCGGCATTAGTGCGGCGATCGAGCAGACGTTTTTCGCACGCGAGTATTTCCTGTTCCGCAGCGAGCACTTCCTTCGCTTCATCTCGAAATGCTCGAGAGAGATCTGGCAATTTCTTTTTCAGAAGAGTAAACGCGCGCCGCAGTGATGCCCGCATGTTTTGGTAAACCGAGCGCTGCGCCATGGCGTTGAAAGGTTCCGGCGCGAACGCGGGATTGTCCGTGCGCGAGGCGAGTGCAAGATGCAGTTCGCCTGTACGTTGTGCTAAGAGCTTTGCCTTGTCGGGATACACCCCGCCAATCAGTTCGTCGAGAAGCGCACCGGGCGGCGCTGTTTCATTCTGAAGATCGGCTTTGCGCTCCAGCACTCGTTCATAATAGCGGCCGATCGCGTCCACGGTGAGTGTCCAAACGTCGCCTTCGCTCGCGACCGCGCGTTGCAAGAGGCAAACCACAGTCGGTTCAGCCTTTGTCCGGCGGTATTCGAGTGCCCCGACGAAAGCCGGCACGTTTGGAAACTGGGTATGCTCCGTGAGGAACCGGTTTAGTTCAACGTCAGGGTTCACCCCATCTTCAAGTTTACGATAGAGTTTCAGGAAAAATCCGTTGTCGAAGAGCATCGAAGAGTTGCTTTGTTCCGCGCCGAAAACCTGTGACTTACCGGAAGCAAGGAGATGATCTGGCTCCAGCTTGTCGCTGGCGAGGCCGACAAGATCGCTGACCTCTCCTTTGATGGCTTGGTGTTGCACGATCGCCTCGAATAGTTGCGAGCGAAACGTCGTGTCCCAGATCGCATCGAACAGAATCGCTCCGCCGCTGTCCGCGAAATGCGCGATGATCGCGTGCGAGGCGCTCTGGGAAACCTGGCGCGCCGCTTCGCCGGAGGCGATCTTCACCGGAATGGCATACGTTTCTGTAGGAGCATCCAGATAGTTTAACTCAACGAACAAAAGTCGCGCGCCGTCGCGGTCGGGGGAAATGGCAAGCTGCTCAATCACCTTGAGATCGCGAAAGGTCCGCGCCTTGGAGCCAAACCAGCGGGAGTTGCGGACGTAATTGGGCAAGATTTCGCGCTCGAGCTGTTCTCGCTGGCTATTACCAAGCAGAATGTCCAGATCGGCCGGCGCTTTGATCGTTGGCACAACGCGTTTCTTCGACGCACGGCGAGCGTCGGTCGGCGCTTGCAGCGCGAACCAATAATAGGCATGCGGGCCGAGCGTGATGACGTAGCGCGATTTCCTGATCGGCCGAAACAGATTGCGGCTAAAAACTTCCATTGGCACGTAGCCGGCGAAGCGCGATAGATCCAACTCCGCGGACTGCGCGAAGCGCGAAAGGTTCGCCACGACCACTATGGTCTCGTTTTCCCAACGGCGGAGGAACGCCAGAACTTTCGCATTGTCCGGGTTGAGAAATTCGAGGGAGCCGCGCGAGAACGCCTTGAAGTTTTTTCGCATGGCGATGACCCGTCGCGTCCACCACAGCAGCGAGGAGAGATTCTTCTGCTGGTTCTCAACGTTGACCGCTTCGTAGTGATATTCCGGATCGATCGTGACCGGCAGATAAAGCTGCTGTGGGTTCGCTCTCGAGAATCCCGCGTTGCGGTCCGGGCTCCACTGCATTGGCGTGCGACAACCATTGCGATCGCCCAAATAAAAATTGTCGCCCATCCCGATCTCATCGCCGTAGTAGACGATGGGGGTGCCAGGCATTGAGAATAGGAGCGTATTCAGCAGCTCGATTTTGCGGCGACTGTTTGCAAGCAGCGGAGCAAGCCGCCGGCGGATGCCAAGATTAATCCGCGCGTGCGGATCGGTAGCGTAAACCCGATACATGTAGTCGCGCTCTTCATCCGTGACCATTTCGAGCGTGAGCTCGTCATGGTTCCGCAGAAACATCGCCCACTGGCAATTCTCGGGAATTGACGGAGTCTGCTCCAGAATGTCGATGATCGGAAAGCGATCTTCCATCTGCAGCGCCATGAACATGCGCGGCATGAGTGGAAAGTGAAAACTCATTTGGGATTCGTCCCCTTTGCCGAAATAAGCCGCCGCGTCCTCCGGCCATTGGTTGGCCTCTGCAAGCAGCACGCGGTTCGGGAACTTCGCATCGACGTGCGCGCGCAACTTCCGGAGATATTCATGCGTCTCAGGCAGGTTCTCACAATTACTGTCTTCCCGTTCGTACAGGTACGGGACAGCATCGAGACGAAGCCCGTCTACACCCATGGACAACCAGAAGTCGCAGACCTTCTCCACTGCATCATGCACGGCCGGGTTTTCAAAGTTCAGGTCTGGCTGGTGCGAATAGAACCGATGCCAGTAGTACGCTTTTGCAACAGGGTCCCACGCCCAGTTCGATGTTTCAAAATCTTTGAAAATGATTCGGGCATCCTTGTATTTTTCCGGCGTGTTGCTCCAGACATAGAAATCCTTGTAGGCAATGTCCCCACCGTAGCCAGGTTCGATGGCCCCGGCCGCTGCCGCGGCTGCAGCACGTCGGGACTTTTGGAACCACGGATTCTGATCGGAAGTGTGATTAATTACGAGTTCCGTGATGACGCGCAGGTTACGTTCATGCGCAGCGTCCAGAAGCGCACGGAAATCATTGAGCGACCCAAAAGTCGGATTGACGTCGAAATAATCGGCGATGTCGTATCCGTCGTCGCGTAGAGGTGACGGATAGAATGGCAGCAGCCAGATTGCAGTGACTCCCAGGTCCTGGAGATAATCCAGTTTTTCGATCAGACCGCGGAAGTCACCCATCCCGTTGCCATCGCTGTCGTAAAAGGTCTTAACGTGCAGTTCGTAGATGATGGCGTCCTTGTACCAAAGCGGATCGATAGATGTGTCATTCGGCTCCTGTGCCATGCGTTTAACTTTTGACCTACAAAGCGCGGCGCGCAATCAACTGTTCATCGTTGCTCGCGCGAGCTCGGCATCGGCCCTATTCAGAACAAAAGCGGCCACGTTGCCGTGGCCGCTTTCACGAAGTCTGTGCTGCTTAATTTTGCTATCCCTTGATCTTCATTACGTGGCTCGCAACGCATTGCCATTGACCGCCGCGTTGCATCCAGGTGTCGGTGAAACGGAACGCGCGATCAAATGGCTTACCGTCCTTGGTCGTGCCCTTTTCGTGCGCCGTGCCAATAACGACTGCCACGCTTGGTCCGTAGGTGTGCACCGCGAGCCTTTCATTCACGGCAGACTTGTAAGTGTCTTTATCTTTTTTGATCTCAGAAATAACGGCGGACTTGTTCATCACTCTTCCATCCCAATAAACGCCAGCGAAATCGTTGGCGACGAACGATTGAGCAACTGAACTATCGTGAGCCCCATAAGATGCTTCCCATCTGTTTTCGTTGTTCTTCAGCGTTGCTTCGACGCTCATGTTTTTTGACGGCGCAGTAGCAGGCGAGGAAGGCGCTTTCGCTGCAACCGGACGTTTCTGGTTCGCCGCCGGCGCTGCGGGCTTTTCCTTTTGCTGAGCCGGAGTTTGTTCGGGGGCTTTTGCAGTCGTCGTTGTCTCCGGTGAAGGCGCGGTTGCTTGTTCAACTGTAGTAGATGGCTTCTCCTCAGGCGCGGGAGATGCCGTTTGCTGTTCCTGTGCCACCGCCAGTATGGCGAAGCTCAAGCCAGCGATGCCGATTAAGGATGTAATTAGTCTCATTATCATTTTGCGAGCGTAGTGAAGTTGCCGGCGATGGGTCAAGATTTATCGTGTGTGTGAATCGGACATATCAGTTTGTTCGCGTTCGAGTCGTGCGGTGTATTTGGAAAACTGGTGGACGAAGGCGCCTGCGCAGATTAAGACACGCGATTGCGACTATGCGCTCGATCCTGTTCTTGATTGCTCCAATTCCTGATTACACATGGGACCAACCAAACTAATTGCTTCCACGCGCCGCAAGCCGAAGAAACGGGTGCGCCTGGCAAAGTCGCGAGCGCGACCACTCACTGTTGCGCCGCAACTCGAACCCGGCGCGCCCAGTGACTTGGACTTGATGCGGGGAATCCAAGCCGAGGACCCCGATGCGCTGTCTCAACTCTACGATCGGTACAACGGCATTCTGAAGGCGCTTATCTTGAGGGTAATTCACAACGAAGCCGAGGCCGATGATCTCCTGCAGGAGATCTTCATGGAGATTTGGAATCAGGCGAAAAATTTTTCTGCGCAAAAGGGCAAACCTCTCGGCTGGATGGTTACACTGGCCCGGCGACGGGCGATTGATGGCCTGCGCAAGAAGCAGGCTTATGCGCGCGCGGAGGAACGCCTGAAAAACGAAACGGAACAGCAGCCTGATGCCTGGGTGCATAACGCCACAGAAGAAGAAATCGTGCTGAGCGACACGCGTGCTCTCATTCGCAAAGTCATAGCCGGCCTACCACCCCCCCAGCAGCAGGCAATCGATCTCGCATTTTTTAAAGGCATGAGCCAGCGCGAAATCGCCGCCAAAACGAATACACCATTGGGCACGGTGAAGACGAGGCTTGAACTGGGACTTAAAAAAATTTATGACGCCCTCAAGGAGTTGAGAGATGAACTTTAGCGAATTCCAGAACCGGTCGCGGCTCTATGTGATAGGCGCGCTGGAGCCGGAAGAATTAGAGGAATTCGAGAAAGCGCGGAAGAAATTCGGGAAAAAGGCCGAAGAATTCATCACCAAATGCTACGCGTTGCATGAGGCATTTGCGTTGAGCTTGCGCCCGGCGAAGGCCTCCGCTGCAATCAAAGACCGGCTCATGGCGATGGTAAGAGGAAAGAAGGAAGCCTAGTTGCCGGACCTGTCTTCTCTCAATCCTCCAGCTCGCGCAGAATAAATTCTTGGAGAAAACCGTAGAAGTTTACCTGGAACAGACTCAAGTCTCGGCGCGATCCGATGGGTGAGCGAAAGTGGTCGTTCAGCTCGTTTTCGGTGAAGTTATTTTTTGCGGCTATGACGAGGCGGGCCTGATTCAGCGCGCTCAGCCATGCATCGGCATGTTTGGCAGGAATGCGCAAGGTGCGGTTGGCGAGACTTTTCTCGTTGCCGTTCAGTTGCTCTAAATCAATCGCCACAGTTTGCGTCGCCGTCTGAAAAAGGCTTCGCAACTCAGGTTCAACATAGGTCTTCCACTCGGCGCAAATCTCGGTTTCTTTTCGATTAGTTGGGAGACTGAAGAGGCGCTGTTCGGCAGCCGGCGCGCCCTCCGGGTTGGCACTTCCGGGAATTTGCCGAAGCAGCTCCGCGAGAAACGGATCCAGTTCGGAGATTTCGATCTGGTCCTTGCGGCGGCGAATCTCCATAACTAACAAGCCTTCTCCAGTGTGGCGAGCAGAAGATACCCGTGCAGCTGCTGCACATAAAGCTCGGCAGGCTCGCGCATGCCGCTCCACAAAATCGATCGCCCTTTGTGATGCACTTCCAACATGTGTCTCTCCGCCCTCTCGCGCGGATAGCCGAAGACGCGTTGAAAAACCATCGTCACATAACTCATCAGATTGACAGGATCGTTATGCACCACCACTTGCCAGGGAAGATCGAGCTCTTCTTCCGAACGGGTTTCTTTTTCAATCGTAGGCTCGGCCGTCGTTATGGATCCAGTCTTCTCGTTTGAGACCTGAGCGATCCCTTTTGTTTCTTTGATCTGCGCCAGGCATCCGCCATCCCGCCGTGGCCCACAACTCATGCTTAAAAGGCTAACATACGGCGCCCTCAGTTCAAACGTGTAGCGCCCGGTCTGTGACCGCGGATGCGGCCTTGCAGATTACGACAGCTGCGCGGCATTTTTCGGCGCTCACAGAGCGCCGCTACAGTCGCTCAGAATTTTTTCCTGCCTCCGCGCCATCTTGCGTGCCTCCGCCGGCGTTCGGTCGTCGAATCCGTGCAAATGTAAAAGGCCATGGATGATATACAGCTGAAGCTCGCGCATGATCGAGTTCCCAAACAAACGAGCGTGCCGTTTTGCCGTCTCGGCGCTGATAAAAATTTCGCCGTGTCGAAACGTTAGCACGTCAGTCGGACCCGTTTGCCCAAGAAATTGCCGATGCAGAAGCGACATTCGCCGGTCCGAGATCAGCCAGACAAAGACCTCGCCCAATTCCCGCAAATCCGTTTGTTTCCCCTTTTGCAATTGCAAACAATGCCGCAGGACCTTTGCGGCGAACTTGTGGAGAGCAGCCGCGTTGACTGGAATGGTTCGTTGCAGATTGCGAACAGAAATTTCCGGAACTGTCATTCTGAGCGGAGCGAAGAATCCCTGAAGGTTGCTGGCCAAACGAAATCAATAATCAGAGATGTTTCGCTTCGCTCAACATGACATTGTTCTTCACACTGGCGGCCGTTGTTCCGATTGAAAGTTGCGCGTGATTAATCGTGCGCCTTTGTCGAAAGTTAAATACGCCCACGCCCATTGAAACAGGACCAGCAAGCGGTTGCGGAAACCGACCAGGAAAACAATGTGCACAAATAGCCACGCGAGCCACGCGGGGAGACCGCTCAGGTGCATGAACTTTAAATCTGCGACCGCTTTGTTCCTTCCAATCGTCGCCATGGTGCCTTTGTCCCTATAACGGAAGCGTTGCGGTTTACGACCGTTTATCATCGCCAGTACGTTGCGCGCGGCATGACGGCCCTGTTGCATCGCCACTGGCGAGATTCCGGGCAAAGGCTCTCCAGTCTGATGCGGAAAATTCGCCAGATCACCAATCACCTGCACTTCCGGGTGCCCAGGAATCGTAAGATCGTTGTTCACAATAACGCGGCCGACCCGGTCAACCGGTATGCCCAGAGTTTTCCCAACGAACGACGCGTTGTTGCCGGCAGCCCAGATCTTGACACGGCACGGAATAAATTCATCGCCAATCTGCACGCCAGCTTCAGTGAGATTCGTTGCCCGTGTGCTTGGGCGCACTTCTACACCGAGCTCCACCAATTGTTTCCGCGCGCTCTCCGATAAATCCGGCGGATACGCAGCCAGCAGACGTGGCTCGCCTTCTATGAGAATCACACGCGCCTCCGACGGATTGATGTGGCGAAAATCTTTGGCCAGCGTGTGGCGCGAGATTTCTGCGATCGCGCCCGCCATTTCCACACCCGTTGGTCCGCCCCCGATGATGACGAAGTTCATCGCCGCACGGCGCGCCGCTTCATCTGTAGTTTTTTCGGCGTACTCGAATGCCAAAAGAATCCGGCGGCGCAATTCAACCGCGTCCTCGAGGCTCTTTAATCCAGGGGCGAGTTTTTCCCACTCGTTGTGGCCAAAATAGGAATGTCGCGCGCCGGTCGCGAGAATCAAATAGTCGTAGTCGATTTCCAGATCGACCGTTTTCACTTTTTTCGCATCGACATCCACGGACTGCACTTCCGCAAGGATCACCTCCACATTCCTGCATTTGCTCAAGACTGCGCGCACAGGAGCAGCAATGTCGGCCGGTGAGAGTGCAGCTGTCGCGACCTGATAGAGCAAAGGTTGGAAGAGGTGGTAATTTGTGCGGTCGATCACAGTGACGCGCACATTTTCGCAGGTAAATTTTTTCGCCGCCTCAAGCCCGCCAAAACCCGCGCCGACAATGATGACGTGCGGCTTTCCTGTGAAGGCGTTTTCCATGCGGAAAATTGTAGAGCGTTTGATTCGCTCGCGCCACTCGCTCACCCTTTCGGGCTTCCCGTCTATGTCGCTCGGCGCCCGCCGATTCCAGTCTGTGAAACGCCAATTGCGGCAATAAACAGTTTGTTATTGCCTCCGCGCGAATTACCTTTCCGGCCTTATGCCGAAGCCAATTGCGCGAAGCAAAACACGTAAATCAGTAGCAAAGCGATTTAAAATCACGGCGCGCGGCAAGGTATTACGAGCCCACTCTTCGCGACGTCATTTGTTGGCGGCGAAAAACGCAAAGCGCAAACGCCGGCTGAGCAAAGCAGCTCGCGTGGACGATACGGATGTGGCACGAGTTAAGGCAAACTTGCCGTTCGGTTAACAACTGCGCGTTACTTTTCGTCGTTTTAGTATTGGTCCGGCGGCGGCAACGCTTCTCCGCGTGACCTTGTTCTAGTTGTCGTGGTCGTGATCCCGTACCACTGGCGGGCAGCCTCCAATGAATCGGGCCCGGGCTCCGGGCTGTAAAGATCGCGCCGGTTAACCAAGGTTGTGCAGGAGTTTGTTGCGGCAAAAAGAAAAGCGAGCGGAGCAATAGCTGAGCCATTTCACGCTGCCGATGCAATCAGAAGCATCGTGCCTTGCCAAGGCGCCGATTTTTTCCTGAAAGGGTTCGCAGTTGCGCGTCGCGATTCTTGCGAGAAGATTTGATCTCCGTCAGGGGCTATGGATTGAGGACTTACAAATCCCGCCAGGGCAGGAATGCAGCAACGGTAGTCTGATCCTCCTTGCCGTAGTTCTCTGGCGGACTTTTTTGCTCAGATAGGGCGCCACCGCGTGCGCCGACTACAATTGAGTCATGAAACTCCTGAAAGTTAAAACGGCTCGCTTCTCGGAGGTGGTTGAAAAGTGCGGTAGGCCGCACGTTTACACGCTTTGGCAAAAGCCGTCAGCCGATCGTCATTTCCAAGCGCAAATAAAGAATACTCGGGTTATGACAATCCAAAAGAGCGAGAGCGGGACAGACTTCGGAATTGCCGGCTTCAAAGAAGCAAAAGGCGCAAGTTATCTCGTCTTTCCAAAATCACTGAGACGCTTTACGGACAAGCGAATCGTTGGAATCGACTGGGCGCTTGTTCGTGAGTAGCCGCCCTATCCCGGGGGCCAGGCAAGAGCGCGTTTGCCCAGCAAATGGACATGCAAATGCGGGACGCTTTCGCCCGCGTCGGGGCCGCAGTTGATCACGACGCGATAGCCGCTCGACAATTCTAGTTTCCTGGCCACGTCGCGGGCGATCAGAAGCAATTTGCCGAGCAGCGCGCGGTCGTCGTCCGTCGCGTCCGTGAGCCGCGGAACGACCTTCTTTGGCACGATCAGCACATGCACGGGCGCCTGCGGATTAACGTCGTGAAAAACGACTGCGTCGTCATCTTCCCAGATGATTTTCGCTGGAATTTGTCGTGCGATGATCTTTTCGAAAATGGTCATGACATTTTATGAGCTTGGACTGTCGGATCCTGGGTCGGTGTAAATCTGCGCAATCTGACGCTAATTCAAATGCGAAAGCTGTGCGGTGTGGGCGAGTCAGGCGAAGGTTTTCAACGCAGTGAACAATCCAATCGCGGAAAATCAGCCGCGGCTGTTAGTCTTTCGCGCACGAAGCAGACGATTTCCTCGCGCAGCGCATCGCAGGCGCGCGTCCACGTTTTGACGCCCCGAAGCTGTTTCACACAAGACTGGAGCGAACAAAGCTGAACATTATCGGCACCGGTTCCGATCAAGCCGCTGATTCGCTTTTCCAAAAGATCAAAAAACGCGAGTTCATACCCTGCGCCGGCATGGTGCGCGATGTCCAGCAACGATACGGAAATGGGCGGCGGCGAAGGCGCAAAATGCGGCACAATCTCCTTGTAACCGATTGCTTTCAGGACGTAACGCACAGTCTGCGAGAGCTGATTGAATGCGACCACGTTTTCGTCGTTTCGCAGATGCAGGTAAAAAGCAATGCTTTCGGTCACGTGATCGGTGAGCCACCACCTGGGATAACCGGCTTCGTCAGCAGCCCGCGTGATCGCCGCATGAAGCCAATCGCGATTGAATTCGAAAAGTTGTCCTGAGTCCGTGCGGAGATACGGAAATTCCTCTTTAAACGCGACCATGGTGCTCGTTCGTCGAAATTTTGCGTGGTGCTGGCGTGGAACTTTGCGGGGTCTCAGGAGAAAACAATTCCCGCTGAAGCGCATTGGGTTTTACGTGACGCCCCAACGTGTGAATGGCATCTACAAATTGATCGACGTCCTGGAATCGCTGATACACCGACGCATAACGTAAATAGGCGACTTCATCGATGGCGCGGAGTTTTTCGAGCACTTTGGCGCCAATCCCCGATGAAGGAACTTCGCGCCCGCCGGTTTCCAGCTCGTGCACAATCTCGTCCACCACATCTTCCAAGGTAAGAAGACTGGTGGAACGTTTTTCAAATGCTTTCGCGATGCTGGCGGCGAGTTTGCGCCGATCAAACGGTTCATGTGTTCTGTTACGCTTCACCACGCGCAGGTCCGAGCGCTCGATTTCTTCATAGGTCGTGAAGCGATATTTACACTTCAAACATTCGCGACGGCGACGGATACTGGAGCTATCGCGCGACTGACGGGAATCGATGACCTTGTCATCACGAGACCCGCACTTGGGGCAACGCATAGTGTTGAAGCGCTAATTACCACACCATACGTTGTGGCGTCAATGCTTCTTTAGGTTTTTATCTGGAGCACGGCCATCTTGGCTGTGGGGCCGACGGGCATCTTGCCTGTCGCTTTCGTTATCGGTGGCATTGACGCAACACACTGCCAACGATACACGCTGCAAGATGCAAAATTCCAAAACGAGCGGCACAACCTACGGTCCGTGGCTCGTCGGTCTTGGTGCAGCGCTCTGGGGCACGGAAAGCGCGTGGCGCATCCCGCTCAATGAATTGTTCGACGCCAAGGTGATCGTCTTTTGGGAACACGTTTTCATCCTCATCATGTTCCTGCCGATTCTGATCTCGCGCGTGAAGGAGATTCCCAAAGTCAACGCGCGCACGTGGGGTTACATGCTTTTCTCCGGATTCGCAGGATCTGCTGTCGGCACCATCTTCTTCACGCTCGCGCTGAAATATGGAAATCCAACGGTCGTGAACGTGATCCTTAATATCCAGCCTGTTATTTCAACCTTTGGGGCGTTTCTGCTTTTTGGTGACCGGCTTGCCCGACGCTTCTTCTTTTACGCTGGCGTCGCGATCATTGCCGGCATTTTCGTTTCCGTCACGCATCCAACCATGATCGGCGTCTCGTTCGAGCGCGCCGGGCTGAATCTCGGCACGGGCTACGCTTTGATCTGCGCGCTCTTTTGGGGCCTCTCAACCGTTGCTGGACGTGGCGTCATGATCGGCATGTCGCTTCGGCTCGCCTCCAGCATGCGCATCGTCGTTGGACTGACCTGCATGACGCTGATTCTTTTGGCCTACGGCAAATTCAATGGCGAGGCGCTCTGGCCCGCGGCTGCGCAGGCCCACACGACAAAGGCAATCGTGTTGCTGTTTTTCCTCGCGTCGATCTCAGGCGGGATTCCGCTCTTGATTTATTTTCAGGGGCTGCGTCTCACGCGCGCATCAACAGCAGGTTACTTCGAAATGATGCAAACGCTGGCTGCCGTGTGCATCACATGGGGCTTCTTCCATGCCAGCCTTCACCCGCACCAGGTAATTGCGGCCATCATCCTCATCGCGGCCGTGGCGATGGTTCACTACGTCCAACAACAGGTCGAAAAGAACTTCCAGCCCAGCGTCAAAAGTGTGGACTGACCCCCTCTTCCCATTTGGCTCAGAAAGAATGCCTGCCTATAACTGCCGATGACAATGGGTAAAGAATCGCTTTAGGTGATAGATGCTTCTTTTTATTTGTTATGTTTCGGAAGATAAGGAGGACTTCGTCGCCCCTCTTGCGGCGGAGCTGCGCGGGGAATATGAGGTTTGGTACGACGATTATGAATTGACGCTGGGAGACAGCTTGCCCGAAAAAATCGACGATGGACTGAAGCGGTGCGGTTTTGGGATTGTCGTTCTGAGCAAAGCATTCTTTGCAAAGAAAAAGTGGGCTCGGAAAGAACTGGACGGGCTTTTCGCGCTCGAAGCAAAACGTGGGAAAATCATTCTGCCGGTATGGAAAGGCGTGACGTCTGACGACGTAGCGGAGTATTCTCCGATGCTGGCAAGTAAAATAGCCGTTTCCGACTCCGAAGGATTGCCCAAGGTAATTGAAAAGATTAGGCTTGCTGTTGCTCTATCTGAGCGAAAGAGAGAATTAACTGCTCTCGATGTGGCAGCAAAGCGCGCTAGAGCGTTGGAGCAAACACTCGCGGAAAAGCAGCGATCTGAACAACTGTTGCGATCCGAACCAGGTGCCACTCTTGTATCGCAAGGCGTCCAAAAGGTCTACGAAACGATCGAGAATGTACTAAGTGGTGTCGGCGAAAGCTCGACTGTTCTACGATTTGAATTCGTCAAACCAATGCTCAACATCTTGTACATCCGCACCGTGTACGGCATGCAAATGGGGCTCGGTGTAACACAGCTTGCCTCGAACTCAGCCAGAAACGCACGACTTGAAGTAAAGATTTTTCGGCAACAGTTTGATCGTTTCCGAGAACCTACTTCTGAATTGACGGTTTTTCACGAAACTGAATTTAAACCAGCGTTTCGCGCAGGTGACGAGCTTGCATGGATCGCCACGGACAACAAAT
>QHNK01000124.1 GCA_003218415.1 Verrucomicrobiota bacterium
TATCCTACAAAAATCTATTGCCTTACTTTATTGATGTCGTATAACTGAATCATGGACGCACTACTCGAAACAGACACTGTGACTTTCACCGTCAAAGGTCAGGTGGTGATCCCGCGGAAGTTCCGCAAAGAGTTCGAGATCGAAGAAGGAACCAAAGCGGCAGTCATCGCAACGCCCGAAGGCATTCTGCTCAAGCCAATCACGCGCTCTTACATTCGTAGCCTGCGCGGCTCGCTGAAAGGCAAAGGCGTGCTCAAGGCGATGACCGAAGACCGCAAACGCGAGCGCGAAGTGTGACATGGCCACAAAAGTTTTGGATAGCTGGGCGCTCATTGCCTTTTTCGAAGACGAACCAGTTGCCGATACGGTGGAGGAACTCATCCATCGCGCCGCGTTGGACCGGCACAAGTTGCTGATGAGCGTGATCAACTGGGGCGAAATCTATTACAACACAATGCGCGAAACATCGCAGAGCGAAGCCGAAGCGCGGATCAAGGAGATCGCGTCGTTGCCCATTGAAATTGTTGGCGTCGGCGACGATCTCAAAATGACGCGGCAAGCCGCGATCTACAAAGCGGCCTATCGCGTCGCGTACGCCGACGCCTTCGCCGCTGCCCTGGCAAAGGAGAGGAGAGCCGAACTGGTGACCGGCGACCCGGAATTCAAGCCGCTGGAAAAGGAGATCAAAATCAACTGGCTGAAATGAAGGCAACTAATCTCCCCGATCTATTTAATCCCGCTGATTTTCTTAGACAGGCGATCGAGATCAGCAACGTGAAAGGAATCCTAACGCTGTTGAACCAGCTGCCTGTCGCTTCAGAGGATGAATATGTTTTCGACGCAAAGAATCCGGACCGCGGATGGATTGAAGGAAAATTGCACTGGATACCACTCGGCAAAGACCGTGGGAACGCGGGCCGCATCAAACTCGCGTCACGCGGCGAAAACCCAATTGCCGAACGTGCAATTAATTCGATGGAGGCGCTGATCGAGCTACAACGGCGCCTTGAGCTGCTTAAGGATCCATTGAGCCGAGTGCCCCAAAGCCCGCGCGAAGCGGTGATGCGTTACTTCTCTCTGCCCCCGCTGGTTTGTCAGGCAATACGGTTATCTTTTGAGTTGTATGTCGACCCCGGCGCCAGTGGCGTTGACATCAACCCCTCTTTGTGTTGATCGAAGCACGACCGTCACGCCGGCCGGATTCGTCATAATGGTGCCGCTTTTTCCCTTGCCAACCGTCACCCCGCGGCTCCCCGCAGCGCCCGCGTTATAATTGTCCCTGACCCCCAGCTAAAGCCGATCCCGGCTGCGAAGGATCCGCCGCTCAGCCGCAGAGTCGCGTCCGGTTGTCCAAACTGAGGTTGAGTTGCCGCGCGCGCGAGTCCGGTAATGACTCCGATCGCAAGCAGTAGAATTCCGAGTTTCTTGATGTTGTTCATAATTTATCTCCTTGATCTTTGTCTGGCCACAAAATTAGAACTTCTCTCCAACGGCTTCCATTGGACGAAAGTCTCATATGTGGATCGACAAAGTTCATCTATACATGTAGGAAACGGTTGGAAAGTAAAAAAGTTATGAAGTCACGAATCGTTGAACTATTTCGTCGAGTGATCGCCATCGCTGGTCTCGCATTGCTCTCATCGGGGCCTACCGCAGCATTGGCGCAGCAGGCCGAGTCGCAGCTCATGAAGACGACCACGGACACGCAACAGGCTCCGAAGATTCCGAATGATCAATTGGATTCTCTGGTTGCGCCGATTGCCCTTTATCCCGACCAGCTTTTGAGTCAGACGCTGGTAGCTTCCACCTATCCGCTGGAGATCATCCAGCTTCAACAGTGGTTGGACAAAAAAAAAAACTTGAAGGACAAAGCCCTCGCGAGCGCGGTGCAAAAGCAGAATTGGGACCCCAGCATCCAGGCGATGGCGGCGTTCCCCGACGTAGTCAAGCGGTTGGCCGACGATATCCAATGGACGACGGATCTAGGCAACGCCTTTCTGGCGCAGGAATCCGACGTTATGAACGCGGTTCAGCGCATGCGCGCGAAAGCCCAGAGTAAAGGAACCCTAAAAACCAGTGCCCAACAGAAAGTGGAGACTCAGACAGTGGAGGGAGGTAAACAGGTTATCGTAGTACAACAAGCGAACCCCGAAGTTGTTTACGTTCCCTCATACGACCCGGTTGTGGTCTACGGTCCGCCTGTCTATCCCTATCCCCCGATTTACTATCCGCCCCCAGGATATTATGCGGCGGGAGCGGCCGTGGCGTTCGGCACCGGTGTCGCGCTGGGAGCCGCCTGGGGCGGGAGCTGGGGTTGGAATTGCGGATGGGGCCACGGCGATGTCAACGTGAACGTGAACAACAACTACATAAACAATTACAATAAGGGGAACTACAACAAACAAGGAGGCCAGTGGCAACACAATCCACAACATCGCGGCAATGCCCCTTATAACAGGGCCTCAGCGAGCCAGGTCCAAAATCAACTGGGCTCGCGCGGTTCTGGAGCCGGCAATCGCCCTGGCGGGAGTGCCGGAGAAGGAAACCGGCCCGGTGGCGGCGCTGGAGCTGGCAATAGGCCTGGCGGTGGTGCCGGAGCTGGAAACCGCCCCGGTGGTGGCGCTGGAACTCGGCCCGGTGGAGGCGGAACCGGAGCTCGTCCGGCTGGCGGTAACGCTAAGAACCAAATCGGCAACCGAAGCACATCGTCAGGACTTAGTTCGGCTTCTCGCGGCGGGGGCTTTGGTGGCGGTGGTAGTGGAAACTTCGCTCGCGCCAGCAGCAGCAGGGGCGGCCATAGCATGGGCGGGGGCGGATTTAGTCGCAGTGGTGGCGGAGGACGTGGCGGCGGAGGCCGCAGAAGATAAGCAAATCATTTCGATGAGGGAAAATTAAAATGAAATCACAATTCAAAACTATGACTTCCGATAAGATTTCTCTGCTCGCTTCTGTGATCGCCATTTATTGTTTGTTGGGTCTCGCCTTGCACGCGGCCGCGCCGGCCAAACCGGACGCAGCTGCGGCGTCGACGTCAACACAAAAGGAGTTCGACACGCCGAAGCAGGCGGCCGATGCGCTTATTCAAGCAGCCGAGACTTTTGATGTCGCCGGCGCAAAGGAAATTCTGGGACTGGATAGCGAGGACATTATCAGTTCCGAAGATCCCGTGATGGACAGAAACCGCGCGCAGGCATTCGCAGCCAAGGCAAAGGAAAAGGCATCGATTGAAATGGACAAGAAGAATTCGAACCACGCCATTCTCCTGGTGGGCAACGATAATTTTCCGCTTCCCATTCCGATCGTGAAGCAGAAAGGCAAGTGGTCATTTGATACCAAAGAGGGACGTCAGGAAATATTAAATCGCCGTGTCGGCGCCAACGAACTAAACGCGATCCAGATTTGTCGTGGGTTCGTCGAGGCACAACATGAGTATGCTCAGGAAAAGCACGATGACTCGAAGGTGAACCAATACGCACAACACATTCTTAGCGCGCCCGGGAAACACGATGGTCTGGCATGGAAGAACCCGGATGGTAGCTGGGGAGGTCCCGTCGGCGAAGAAGTTGCCAAAGCACTAGAGGAAGGTTATTCGGCGCAGCGAGGTCAGCCTTATCATGGTTACTACTTCAAGGTGCTAAAGGGTCAAGGACGAGCAGCGCCGATGGGCGAGATGGACTTCATGGTTGGCGGTGCCATGATCGGCGGGTTCGCGCTAGCCGCGGCACCCGCTCAATATCGTGTGACCGGAGTGCAAACATTCATGGTTGGTCCCGACGGAGTCGTTTACGAGAAGGATCTCGGGCCCGATACGCTGAAGACGTTCCAGAGGATGGACAAGTACAATCCTGACAAGACTTGGAAAGTGACTGAGGATGATGTCGAAGACGACTCACAAGAAGGGCAGTAACCTGAATCGAACGAGCAAGAGCAGTCTGGCCCTTGATCACTGAGCTTTGGTGGGAGGCACTGAGTCGCCTTTTGCTCAAGCACGCTGGCTGGCCACGTGGTTTCTGAACTACCGCACGATCATGCTGGTTGCGTCCTGAGTAATGGCAGCCATGAAAGCACTGCGATTCATCGCCTGTGCGATCGCTTGGATCGCGGCAGTTGTTTGTGTCGCATGGGCCTTCGGCGCGCTGTACTTTGATTTTCCAACGGCGCGTACGTTCACAGCGATTCTGTTCGTGCTCGTTCTGATCACGGCAATCATCTTCGTTCGTGGAAAACTGCTAAAGCTTGCCATCGTCTTTGGCGCATTCGCGCTTGTTGCGTTGTGGTGGCTCACGCTTAAGCCAGGCAACGATCGCGCCTGGCAGCCGGACGTTGCACAGACAGCTTGGGCACAAATCAATGGCGACGAGGTCACAGTTCACAACGTGCGGAACTGCGACTACCGCACAGAGACCGATTTCACGCCCCGCTGGGAAACGCGCACAGTGCGGCTCTCGCAGATCAGCGGTATGGACGTGGCTATTAATTACTGGGGTTCTCCCTGGATCTCACATCCCATCGTCAGCTTTCTGTTTGCCAATGCGCTTCCGCTCTGCTTTTCAATCGAAACGCGCAAGGCAATTGGACAGAAGTACTCCGCATTGGACGGTCTTTACCGGCAGTACACACTGATTTACGTCGTGGCCGATGAGCGCGATTCCATTCGTCTGCGCACTAACTACCGGAGAGAAGATGTTTATCTTTACCGCACGTTGGCTTCCCCGGCACAAGCACGCGAGAGATTCTTGGAATATATAAAGGCGACGAACGCGCTGCGTGATCATCCGCGTTGGTACAATGAGGTCACTACCAACTGCACGACAAGCATTCGCACGCAGCGCGCGGTTAAACTGCGTGCACCATGGGATTGGCGGATGCTCATCAATGGCAAAGCCGACGAATTGCTTTATGAACGTCACGCCATCGCCACCGGTGGGCTGCCGTTTAGCGAACTTAAGCAGCGCAGCCTTATCAACGAACGCGCCCGCGCCGCGGACAAGGATCCGGATTTCTCACGCTTGATCCGCGAAGATCTGCCGAACGGCAACTAGCGGTGGGCAGATTAGTTTTAGAGACGAATTAGGAACGGCGCAATTTAGCATTTCACATTTCGCCTGCGATTTAGTATCGCAATCTTTCTGAAAACTGGCACCTAATGATTACCTACGACGACCAATGACCGTTGATGTCGACCAGCGCAGGGGTACGAGGATTCTCTTTCTGGCGATGGCGCTCAGCGTGTCGTTATCATGTCTCGCACAAACGCCGGAACCATTCGAAGTGCGCCGCGCGGAAGCCGCGTTTGAAGAACTGCCCGTGTTAAACGCGAGCGAGATCCTGCGCCCGGAAATTCTCGCAGGACCTCATCACAAGATGCGCGAACCGGTTCCCACCTACTTCGGCGCAAACCAGTTCACGATCGATTCCGAATTCGGCGCGTTTGAAGCGGACGGGAACGAAATGCTGGTTCGTCGGATCAACGAGATTAATGCAATCGCACAGCTAAAGGACGTTTCACGAACCGATCAATACAAAAACGCGCTGGTCGCAGCTGCGAAAAGCCCCATTGCCGCGGCGAAGAACATCGTCACCGATCCGGTCAATACCGTTGCGAACGTGCCGAAAGGTATCATGAAATTCATGAGTCGCGCCGGAGAGAGCGTCAAAAACATCGGCAAGAAGAGCGAGCCCCACGCCGCTGAAGGCAGCAAGATGCAGCAGATGATTGGCTTCTCTGACGCAAAGCGAAAAGTCGCGGCGAAGCTCGGTGTCGATCCCTACAGCACGAACAGTGTCTTACAACGCGAACTGGAGGGAATCGCTTGGGCGTCATTTGCGGGCGGGTTGACCTTTCAAGTTGCGACGATGCCCATCGGCGGCCCGGCGCTGACCGTCACAGGCGTGACGAGCACGTTTGACGAGATGCTGAAGGAAAAATCTCCCACCGATCTTAAGATCGTGAATCGCAAAACGCTATTGGCCCTGGGCGCTAACGGAAAAGAAACAGAACGATTCCTCAACAACAATGCGTTCTCACCATCGGAGCAGACCGCGTTTGTTCTCAATCTGAGGTCGCTCAATGGAGTCGCGAATCGCGGTGCGTTTGTTCGCACAGCCGGCGAAACGAGCTCCGATGAGTCCGACGCAATTTTCTGTGTTCAAACAGCGGCTCTCATGAGCAAAATTCACAAGGACAAGCCGCTCGCTCGCCTGGCGATGATTGGCGACTTTCCGATCGGCATCGCGAAAGACGGCACAGTTGTCGTGGCACTTCAGTGGGACTACGCCGCCTGGACGTCAGGCGCAGCCGGGTTCACCAGTGACGTGCAGAAAATCGTCGCTCAATCCGGCAAGCGCGGAAGTGTTTTTGTCGCGCTTTCCGGGCAAGTTTCACTGGGGTTGCGACAGGAATTGGAAACGCGCGGTTTCACGGTGCAGGACCGGCTTGCGCCAGGCCCGCTCAGGTAAGCTTTCGAGCATGATTTACCTCAAATGATCGCCGAACTTCAGCGCATCCTGCGGTTGCATCTAAGAAAAAGCGGCGACGTCAAGACGACTCTTGCTCAAACAACTTACCAATCTACATATCCGAAAATGCAATAATGATTATTCCTGCTGTTGCCCTGACCTTGTTCGTAATCCTCGTCGCCGTCACGCTGATGGGAGGTCGTCTCCGTCGTCTCCTTCCCGCCGAGCAGCTGAGCACTGAGTCTAAAGACGCGGTGAAACTGGCGCTGGGACTCGTTGCGACGATGACCGCGATACTCCTGGGACTGCTCATCAGTTCAGCCAAAAGCGCCTTCGACACCGCTCGAAGCGAAGTGATACAGATGGCCGCAAAGGTTGCCTTGCTCGATCGTGTGCTGGTACTTTACGGTCCGGAAACAGCGGATGCGCGCCGTGCCCTTCGCGACGCAACCGACGAAGGCGTCCGGCGGACCTGGCCAGCGGAACGAGGCGGGACCGTCCGGTTAGACCCGAATCAGCAAATGGGTGACGCCGTTTACGGGGCTATTAGTCGTCTCGCCCCGCAGAACGAGGCGGAACGTGCTCTTAAGACGCAAGCCGCAAACCTTATGGTGCAGCTTGCGGAGCTGCGGTCGCTGCTGCAAGCGCAGGCGGTGTCGTCGGTTTCCAAGCCATTGTTGATCGCGCTGGTCTTGTGGCTTGTGGTGATCTTCTTTGGCTTTAGCCTGCTTGCGCCGGCCAACGCTACAAGCACTCTCGCTTTGATCGCCGGCGCGTTCTCGGTCGTCTGTGCCGTTTTCATAATCCTGGAACTCGATTACCCATTTGCCGGCATTGTCCGAATTCCCAGCGACCCGATGACGAACGCGTTGAGCCATCTCATTAAAGAGACTCCTTAAACACGCGCGCCGCGTGAAGTTCTCCGCCTTGTGGTAGGTCGTGATTGCCAACAATTTTCAATGGGCTGCCTTGTGCAGTTTTTCTGTGCTGCCGAAATTCCGTAACTCGTTACCGCTTGTTCCTCTGCTGCTACTCGCGTGTGGTAGGATGGCCGCAGTTGGACCACCGACTGATCCGGCAGTGGCCGACGAATTGAAACAACTGAACGATCGGACCATCATTGGCACTCACCTGTCGCTGGACTCAGAGTGGAATCAATTTAAGGACGGTGCAGAAAAGGCAGTCTGGACGCTATCGGGATTATGGGGCTGGCCTGTGAGTGACTGGCAAGACTGGGGCATACGTTTCAAGCTGCCTTTTGCTTATCACCGAAGCGATCAAGCCTCAGGTCACGCTGAGGTCGGCGGCATTGGTGACACTGAGGCCGGGATAGGCACGGCGTTTCGATTAAATGAAGCGTGGCGGACCGCTGGCGGTATCGAGTTGCATGCCGATACCGCTTCCGATCCCGCGCTCGCTGAAAGGGTATGGCGTTTAAAGCCAGGCTGGGGAGTTGCGCACGACTTTACTGATTGGCTGACGTTAACGCTCAATGCCGACTACAACCATTCCATTGCCGAAAAAGATAATGTCCGGCCGCATCGTTATTTGGAACTATCGGTACCGGCCACGTTAATTCTTCCGCAGGCTTGGTCGATGAGCGCGAGATACAAAACGACTGTCGATTTTGAGAATGGCGACCGGTGGAGTCACACGGTCAGCGCGGGCGTTGCTAAGCGGCTTTCGAAGGTTCCGGTTGTCCTCAGCGCTAGTTTGGAAAAGGCGCTCAGCAGCGGCGCAAAGAAGTTTCAGGCCAGCATAAGCATCGTTTATTACTTCCAACGATACCATTCGCCGAAATAGCTGAAGAAGGAGAGGTTGCGGCTACAGCAAACTCCACTTCAGTTCGCGCGAATTTCTTTTCGTTTCCCATAAACGGATTCCGCCGAGGAACGCATTTTCATTTCGCCCGCGCTCAATTCCCTTCGGCAGCCGAGTAAAGCGGTGCACAAGGCCGCCGCCCAGGACAACGTAATCGGCGATGAAGGATTTTTTTAATTGCACGACTGCATAAAGCACTTCGCGCTTCCATTTTTTTTGGCCTAACAACTCGAGGCCTGGAATGCCGAGATAATTCTCAATGATGCGGCCATGCGGATATGGCAGGTCGCCCAGCTCAAGCGGCATCAAAATCTTCTCCCAGACCAGAGCTGAGCCCAGGCCGGTCCCGAGTCCCAAAAAGAGCATGCGTCCGCCGCCATGGTAGCTGCCGAGCGCTTGCATGGCTGCGTCGTTGATCACACGCACCGGTAATCCGAGTGCTTTGGAAAAATTGAAACCAATCCAACCTTTGCCCAAATGCTTCGGATTTCTTGTAATCCGTCCGTTGCGCACCGGCACGGGAAAACCAATGGATGCCCTGTCGAATTTCCAACCGCGCACGTTCTCTTTAAATCTTGCCACAAACTGTTTTGGCCCCATTCGTTGCCCGGAAGGAAATTCGCGCTCATCGCGCGGCGACATCAGCAATTTTACGTGTGTGCCGCCGATATCGACGACCAGAATCTTTCTCCTCATGAGCGACCGCCGCCCCGAATGCCTCGGGTAAATTACCGGTCGCGCCGACCGAAGCCGCGAAGACGCTGAAAGAAGCTCCGCTGCTGTGGTTTTGCGGCAGTGCTGGCACGCCAGCATTCCACTATTTCGAGAGCGAGAAACCGGAACAGCAGTTGCCGCGCAGATTTCAAATCGAGCCGCAGATTCTTGGCAATTTGTTGCACTGACCGGGCGCCATTGAATTGCGACGCGAATTGGGCCTCGTCCGAAGTCAGCTTTAACTTCTGCACCAGCTCGAAGCCGTCTTTCGTGAATGCGGGAATGGATGTCGGGTCGAAGTTTGCGGCCTGATCCGGATCCTGAACAAGGCGCAAGGTCTCCAGCGCCCAGTCGCTTACATTTGGCTCACCCGGCATGTCCCCGGCGTCACTTAACAGATCGGCATTCTTTTCAAACATTATCCAAGCCTGCGGAGCCGTCCAAAGCTGCGAGAAAAGCTTTTGGCCATAATACTGCGTGAATTCCACGGCCTGCTCGCGAGCTATCGATGCTTGACGAGCAAGACTCAGAAAGAAGGGAGTTCCTGTTTCTCTTTGTTGATCGCGGGCCCTGTCAACAATTACCGGATCCACGTCGGCGAGAGGGGACGGAGTCTCAGGACAATAAAGGTCTGGGTCTCGGGTTGTGACGAGGACGATCTCGCCGTCGCGCGCCAGAAGGTCGATTGGCTCCTGGTCCCAAAATGATCGTAGCAAGCCTGTGAGTTTCTCTTTTGCTATTGCTTGCAGCGCACGGTTAAACGGAAACACACTCGTGTTCCCGCAAAAATAAACGTCAGCCGTGCCCGGCTCCTTTCGGGGAATGACTTCCGTAGCCGGAGCTTCAGTCTCAGGTTGAGACCAATCCGGAGCTGGTTCCGACATGCTCCACCAGTCCTCGGACTGGACACTCTCCACATTCGCACCAGCTTCCGGCACAGATTCTTCCTCCTGCGGAACAGGCGGGCTGTCGGTTTGCTCTCGCTCTTCGCTCTTCGTAGCTTCTATTGGCTTTGGTTTGCCGTGTGATTTCGGCATGGTCATTCCTCGTCGTAGTAAGCAAATCCCATGTGAAGGCTTTATCAAGAGCCCAATCTTCGCAACGGAGAACTCTTGCCGGTCGTTGAGAACCGCCGCGCCAGGTCTTGCCGGCTGATTTTTCCGCGCTCATTCGTTGGGATTGCATCCATGATAAAAATCTGCTTCGGCACTTGCCAAGTGCTTAACCCAGTTCGACAAAATCGCAGGAGATCGTTTTCGCTCACCGCCGGCGCCGCCACCACGCATGCCACTACTTCTTCATTGCGCAATCCCGCGCCTGCGCTACGGCCGAACACCACCGCCTGTCGCACCCCGGCAAAGTGCAACAATTGCGTTTCCACTTCTGCCGGATTCACCTTCTTTCCTGCGACATTGATCAGATCGGAAATGCGGCCCACGATCTTAAAACCGGAAGCTTCTCGCGCGAGCAGATCGTCTGGAATGAAAGTTCCGGTTCCCAATTTCCCCTCATCGGGTTTCGGAAAATAGCCGTCGCCCACTGCGGCGCTGCGCACCCGGATCCGGCTCGATGTCGCGGTCGCGTCGACCAGCTCGACCTCGACACCCCTGATCGGCTGCCCAACAAATCCTTCGATATCGCTTTTCCCCTCGCGGTCATAACAGATCCCGCCGCATTCCGACGCGCCGTAGAAGGAGTGGATCGGCTTTTTGAATTTTTCGAAAAACTTTTTCGCCACAGCGGCGGAAAGTGGTGCGCCTGCGGAAATGCAGAGCCGTAAGTTCGGCAACGCAGGAGTGTCATTGATTTCGCAAAATGCCTGGTAGAACAGTGGCATCCCCGGGAATACAGTGGCATTTGTGCGGGCGAGGTCGGCCAGAATGGCGCGAGGAGTGCGGTCGCAACTAACGACCATCGGCACACCGCGGGCGATCAAGGGCAAAAGCAGATTACTGAACCCGTACGAATGTGAAATCGGAATCACGCCGAAATTCAGATCGACATCGGAAATTTCCATCGTCTCACAAATCTGATTGCAATCGGCGAGTAGTTGCTCGCTGCGGAAGCGGACAAGCCGCGGCGTTGCCGTCGTGCCGGAGGTCAATTTGAAAAGTGTCGGCGGCTTGTCGCCCCAATCGGTGATTCCACTTTTCGCCGCGACCGAAAACGCCGCGTCAGACTGGTCCTTGGGAACAGATTCATCGATGGGGAGAAAAACATTCCGCTTCCTCAGGCAAACTAAAAACGACGAAGGCCAATCTTGATGATTGCCAATTTGAATCGCACTTACATTGTGGGGTTTGGGCGAATGCCTCTTCGCTTCTAAGGCGCGCGCTATCGTCGTTTCAACGGCGCGCGCATGTTCCTCGATCCCACGAAACGTTCTCAGAACTTGGCCGGCAGTGTTCAGGATCGCCGGCATATGGCCTTTCCGCGCGAGCGTCTTCTCCCACGCTGCCAGCAATGGGTCTTCCGATTTCATCGCTTGCAGGAAACCGCGTGCGCAGATACATTCCGCGCTCCGTTTTGAAGATGAAAGCAGCCATTCATCCAGAGTATTACGAGACCGACATCGTCTGTGCGTGCGGCGCGGTGTATCACACCCGCTCCACGCGTCGCGATATTAAGATCGGTATTTGTGCGGCTTGTCATCCCTTTTTCACCGGCGAACAAAAGTTCGTCGATACCGCCGGGCGCGTCGAGAAATTCGCTCGCCGCTACGGCAGCACCAAAGCGGCCCGGGCTGAGAAGAAAGCTTAGCTGAACTGTAGCGGCTGTCTATGACTGCCGCCCTTCTTCTCCGAAGCTTTCGGGGCGACAGATGGACTTTAATTCCCTCATTAAACTGAAACGCGAGCGCTTCGAACAACTCGAACGCGAGATCGCTGATCCGGCGCTTTTTTCCAATCGCCAACGCGCGAGCGAGATCATGCGTGAGCACGCGAACATTAAGCAACTGCTGGCAAAGTGGGGCGAACTCGAAGCGGCGCGCAAGCAATTGGATGACAATCGCGAACTGGCGATGTCGCGTGATGTCGAGATCGCCGCGATGGCGGATGACGAAATCCCCGATTTGGAAAAACGAGTAGCCGATCTTGAGCGCGATGTTCAGATCGCCTTGCTGCCACCCGATGAAAATGAAGAGCGTGATGCCATCGTGGAAATTCGTGCCGGAACGGGCGGAAGCGAAGCGGCCATTTTCGCAGCCGATCTTTACCGCATGTATCATCGTTATGCGGAATCTGCGGGGCTGAAAGCCGAAGATCTCGAATCGAGTCCGTCAGAGCTCGGCGGATTCAAGGAAGCCATCTTCCGAGTTTCGGGCGAATCTGTTTTCCGAAAACTTCGTTACGAAAGCGGGGTTCATCGTGTGCAACGCGTGCCCGCGACGGAGGCGCAAGGTCGTATTCACACATCAACAGCTACCGTGGCCGTATTGGCAGAGGCAGAAGATGTGGATGTGGAATTAAAGCCGGAAGACTTGCGAATCGAAGTTTCGCGCTCGGGCGGACCGGGCGGGCAAGGCGTGAACACGACTGACTCGGCCGTGCAGGTCATGCACGTTCCGACCGGCATGATCGTGCGCTGTCAGGATGGGCGCAGCCAGATCAAGAACAAGGAGCGTGCGCTATCGATCTTGCGGGCGCGCCTGTTGGAGCGAAAGCAGCGCGAGGAAGCGGAGAAATACAGCGCGCAACGCCGAGGCCAGATCGGCACCGGCGGGCGCGAAGAAAA
>QHNK01000125.1 GCA_003218415.1 Verrucomicrobiota bacterium
CGCTTTTCCGGGAATTTGAAAGTCTTGGTTTGGCTGGTAGGGACGCCGCGCTGCGGCGTCCGGTCGACGCGGCACGCCGACGCTACCATTGCCGAGTTTTTGCCCGTTTGTATCGTGTTTCATGGCTAACGACGAGGCGCAGGCCGCGAAGCGTATCGAGCAGCTGCGAGAAAAAATCCGCAAGCACGACCGGCTCTATCACGAGGAAGCCGCGCCGATCATCAGCGACCGCGAATACGACCGGCTTTACAAGCAGCTGATCGATCTGGAGACGCAGTTCCCAGATCTCGTCACGCCTGATTCGCCCACCCAGCGCGTCGGCGGGAAACCGCTCAAGGCCTTCGAGCAGGTCTCGCACCTCATCCCGATGCTCAGCCTCGACAACACTTACTCGGAAGAGGAAGTGAAAAATTTCTACGCACGCATCCAGCGGCTCTTGCCTGACGAAAAAATCCCGGTGGTGGTCGAGCCGAAAGTGGATGGCGTTGCGGTTTCACTCATCTACCAAAACGGCAAGCTGCGCCAGGCGGCGACGCGCGGAGACGGAAACGTGGGCGACAATATCACGCAGAACATCCGGACGATCCGGTCAGTGCCCGAGCGTCTGCGCGATGGCGCGCCGAAACTTCTGGAGGTACGCGGCGAAGTTTACATGGACAGAAAGGGCTTCGAGAAACTGAATGAGGAACGCAAGAAGCAGGGGCTGCCGCTGTTTGCAAATCCCCGCAACGCCGCGGCCGGTTCGCTCAAACAACTTGACCCGGCGATCGTGGCGAAACGTCCGCTCGGTGTAGTCGTTTACGGAACCGGCGCGACCGAAGGCGTGGATATCGAGGTTCACTCTGAAATTTTTCCCTTGCTCATGAAGCTAGGCTTGCCAGCCACGGAGCGCTGGTGGGTGGCCGAGTCGGTCGAAGAAATTTTGGATGCGATCCACGAGTTGGACGGGATTCGTCACAACTTTGCTTATCAGACCGACGGCGCGGTCGTAAAAGTAAACTCGTTCGCGCAACGCGAGCGTCTCGGCTTCACCGCGAAATCGCCGCGCTGGGCGATCGCTTACAAATACGCCACGGAACGCGTCGAGACGCGTTTGAAGGACATCATCATTCAAGTAGGGCGCACAGGAATTTTGACACCAGTAGCGGTGCTGGAACCCGTGCTGGTGAGTGGAAGCACTGTTAGCCGTGCCACGTTGCACAACGAAGATGAAATCAAACGCAAGGACATCCGAGTCGGCGACACGGTCGTAATCGAAAAAGCGGGGGAAGTGATTCCCGCTGTCGTGGAAGTAGTGAAATCAAAACGGCCGCGTGATGCGAAGCCGTTTGATTTGGCACGACACATTCACAGCAAATGTCCGATGTGCGGCGGTCCCATTCGGCGCGACCCGGAATTCGTCGCGTGGCGCTGCGAGAATCTGCATTGCCCAGCGCAAACCACACGGCGCGTCGAGTTTTTGGCGGCGCGCGGCGCGCTCGACATCGAAAGTGTGGGCGGCATCGTCGCTGACAAACTGGTCGAACGAGGGTTGGTGCGCGAACCAGTGGATCTGTTCGAGCTAAAGGTCGAGCAATTGGCGAAATTGAATCTTGGCACTGACGAAGCGCCGCGTGTTTTTGGTGAGAAAAACGCCACTAAAGCAATTAACGCGATCGAGCGCGCCAGAACTTTGCCACTTTCGCGCTGGCTTTTTGCGCTCGCTATTCGCGATGTGGGAAAAACGACCGCGACGCAGCTCGCCCGATTTCATGAGAGCATCGACGACGTGGCTCATTCACAATTGCTCCGTGACGTTTTGGATTACCACGAAAAGCGGGATCAGCGGGAATCTGCCAACGAAATTGCCGAACGCTTGATCAAGGCGGGTTTTGCCAAGCGATCCCAGAGCAAAGTGGGGAAGGACGGCATCGTCACTGAAGTCGGGCCGGTTGTCGCACAGAGCGTCCTCGATTTCTTTAACTCGGCGACAGGCAAAAAAATCTTGCGACGACTAAAAGAACTCGGAATTGAGCCGAAGAGCGAAAAGGTTTCGGCAAAAAAAACGGCCGAATTGCCGCTGGCCGGAAAAACTTTTGTGTTGACCGGGACGCTGCCGTCGATGACGCGCGACGAAGCAACAGAAAAAATCGAAGCGCTTGGCGGGCATGTCACCAGTAGCGTAAGCAAGAAAACCGATTACCTCCTCGCCGGCGCCGAGCCAGGCAGCAAATTCGATAAAGCAAAGGAGCTCGGCGTTCAAATCATCGATGAAGCAGCGTTTCGAAAAATGCTGTAGCCGCTTCGCTGTACGAAGCGTTGCTCCCGCCCGCTATGGCGTGGTTTGCGCTGCGGACTCGAGCTTTAGAGGAATCGCACGGTTGGCGTCGACTGCCGCGGGAACACGGGTGCCATCGGAGAGCATGGGCACGTTTTTGCTGGCCGGATGAAGATCGGCTTGCACATGAAAAGTCAGTTTCTGATTTCCTCGCATCACCGTGATCGGGACGGTGTCGCCTGCAGTGATGAAGAAGGAAGCATCCAGCACATCTTCTGGCTGAGTCACTTTTTTCCGGCCAACTTGTAAGAGAATGTCACCGGATTTGATTCCGGAGCGGGCGGCCGGCGTGTCCTGCATGATCTGGGTCATTTCCGCGCGCGAACCTTCCACCGGTTCAGCGGCCTCGGAAACATTGATCCCCACCCAGCCGTGTTTGGCCTCGCCGAAACGAACAAAATCGCTGCGGATTTTTTCCGCCGCTTCGATCGGCACTGCATAACACGCCGAGTTGTTCTCGAGTCTGCTGACCACTATGCCAACAACCTCGCCTTTCATGTTCAAGAGCGGCGCCCCGGCTTCTCCGCGTTGTGTGGGGAGATTCACGCGCAAATGCGTCGTTGAAAAATAGCGGCCGAGGTACTTTTGATCGAATCCCGCGATCATTCCGCAGTTGGGCGTTTCCGGCAGATCCAACGGATAACCAATCGCCACGACAGGCGCTGCCACTCCCAGTTCTTCAGATTTCCCAATCGGCAGAGCCGGCGTGGCCGCATCTATTTTTAGCATGGCTGTCCCGCTGCGGATGTCCGCCAGAAGCTGACGCGCCGGATATTTTTTACCGCCGAATTCGATCGTGAAATTTCCCGCTTCGCCTCCAACTGTGTATGCGGTGTAAAGCGTGCCGGTCGGGTCAACGAAAAATCCGGTGCCGCAAATTTCGCTGTGTTCGTCGACACCATGAATCTTGACCACCGCTTTGGCGGCGCGCTGGAAGATGTCTTTAAGCTGATGGCTGATTGCTGCAGTCGACTCCGCCTGCGCAACGGCGCGCTCCAAAAGTTCCTTAGTCTGATCGGTAGTTGGCGCAGCGGACTTCTCCTGCGCAAAGAGCAAACTCCCGCCTGAGCAGAAGATCAGCGCGAGTGCAACTATGCCGCGCTTAGAATCTGAAAGTAGGCTCATAACTCACGGGGACGCTATCGAGCACATAACGCGGGGGGGCGGCTCGGTGAGTCTGGGCGTTTTCATGAAAACTGCGAACCGGCTGCGTCCTGAGAATCTGCGTGGCGACCGGAGATGCAAGGTTCCATTCTCCTTCGGCACTCGCCGGCACCGATATGGTTGGCGGACTCTGGAGAGCGACGCGAGCCGTCTCGGGTTGCTGATAAATCTTTAGTGAAATTATAGCGGCACAAAGCAGGACCGCCGTGACGGCAGCAGGATACGACGTCAAAGAACGAACATTCAGCTGCAACATGAAATTGTGAGTGCGTTCCAGGCAAATGCGCCAAAGCGGCTGGCGAAGCAATTCATCGCGCTGTCGGCGATGAAATTCGTGCAGGAAATTTTCAAAATAGCCCGGTGGCGGTTGCTCGTATCGCTTCAAGCGAAGAAGCCTCGCGATTTCACTATCGTCAAATTCGTCCATCTTTAGCCGCCGATTAAGAAACAGGATTTTTCCGAAATTCGTCCAGATAATTTTGCAACTGCCGATTCGCGTAGAAGAGCCTCGAACGTACCGTTCCTTCCGAAACGCGCAAGATTTTACTGATTTCCGCGTGGGGCATCCCCTGGATATGGAACATGGTGACCACGGCTCTGTGATCATCAGACAATTTCATCATGGCCTCGTTCAATCTTCGCTGCAGCTCGGAGAGATCCGCTTCGCGCACTGGACTGCTGGTTGCCGTCGCTTCGATGAATTCTTTGTCGTTTTGAATGCTCGCGTCCATATCGTCCAAGCTCAATTGAAACCGCCGTCCGCGCTTCTTGAGAAAATTGAGCGTCATGTTCACGGCGATGGAATGAATCCAGGTGTAGAACGACGATTTCCCCCGAAAACCGCGGATCGCTTTGTAAGCTTTGGCGAAAATGTCCTGCAAAAGATCGTTCGTGTCCTCGTGGTTCGAGCTCATGTTGTAAACGAGACCGTAGAGGCGCGGCGTGTATTTGATGACCAGTTCGTCAAACGCGGCGGCATCGCCCGCTTGCGTGCGCTTCACCAACTCCTGATCTGGATCGGTTCGTGGCTGGTCCATTGCCTCGCGCTTAGATTTAACACGAGCCTGCAACCCGGACGATAACAAATCGGAAATCCGGCGAGCGGGTAAGGCGAGAGCGGGATCCATTTTTAACAACGGTGCCGTCAATCACCGCCGATCGCGGAGCGACATCAACCAGAGCAAGTTTCCCAAGGCAGCGATAAATGCGGCCACATAAGTGAGGGCGGCTGCGTTCAGGACGCTGTTCACACCTGCAGCTTCCTGTCCCGGCTGCACGATTCCCATTTCGCGCAAAATAATTTTCGCTCTGCGTGAAGCATCGAATTCCACCGGTAACGTGATCAATTGGAAAACCACCAGAACCAGGTAGCAATAAATCCCGAGCGTAATCAGACCAGTGATCCCAAAGAAAAGGCCGCCGATAATGATGAACGGCAACATCTGTGACGCGACCATCGTCACCGGCACGACGGCCATGCGCGCCTTGAGCGGCGCATACGCCCTGGCATGCTGAATGGCGTGACCGGTCTCGTGCGCAGCAATGCCAAGCGCTGCCACCGAAGGCGTGTGATAAACGTTGCTCGACAGGTGCAGTTTATTGTCCCTCGGATCGTAATGGTCCCCGAGAAAATCGTTTGTCTCCACGACATCCACATCATGAATTTGGGCCGCCTGCAGAATTTCGCGCGCGCACTCTGAGCCGGTGATGTTCGAGCTCGCCCGCACCTCGCCCCATTTTCGGAACGCGCCGGTCACACGGATCTGTGCCCAAATTCCAAGGATTAATGGGACGCCGATGTAGAGCAGCCAATGAGACCCCAAACCAAAACCGTACGGATAAAACATCTCGATCGTAATTTAACGCGGCAAAGCGACTTGTCACTTTGCCGCTGGAACAATTAGACGCTCCGCCGCGTTGCGCGTTCATTCGCGGGTAGGGGCGATTGACCTCAATCGCTCCAGCGGTTCGATGAACCGCCGCTACCAAAAAATAGCCCCCTAAATCTCCAACTGCTTGGGAAAACGGGACAGAATTTTGCAACCCGTTTTTTTAACCAAAACCACGTCTTCCAAGCGCACTCCGCCCAGCCCGGGATAATAAAGACCCGGCTCAACCGTGAGCACTTGTCGATCTTTCAACGTGACTTTTTGCAAACGCGGATGCTCATGAATTTCCAGCCCCAGCCCATGCCCGGTGCCGTGAAAGAATCCAACTCGTCTGCCTTTGCGAATCCCGGTCGGGAACCCGCGGCTGGCGAAAAATTCCTGGATTGCCTTGTGAATCGCCATCCCGTCCACGCCGGCTTTGACCTTTTTTAGAGCCAGTGCTTGCCCGGCTTTCACCGTGTTCCAAAGTTTTCGTTGCGCGTCGCTCGCGCGTCCGCGCAAAACCGTGCGAGTCATGTCACCGAAATATCCGGTCTTCGCGTCGCGGGGAAAGACATCCAGGATAATCAGTGAATCCGCGTAAAGCGGTCCAAAACCGCGCTCGTGCGGATCGCACGCCTGGTCGCCACCCGCGACAATTGTGCCTGTCGGAATACCACCCGCGCGCAAAATCGTGGAATCAATTTCCGCGCGAAGCATTTCGGAAGTCAGCGTTTTGCCATTCCAGCGCAATCGTTTTCCAGAACCAGGTTTGGACGCTCTCAAAATTTCGATCGCGCGTTTGAGTCCTTTTTCCGTGATCCGCAAGGCCCGCCCCATCATTTCGACTTCTTTTTGCGATTTGGCTTCCCGCTCCGGCCAAAACAATGCGTTCGTCGCGCGAACACGGACTTTGTTCGCAGCCAGTTCCTCCGCGTAACCAAGCGGGAAATTTGCGGGAACGATTGCCGATTTTACGCCGCGTTTTTTTAGAAAATGGGCGAGCACCTTCTCGTACGGCGGCGCCTTTTTTGATTTTCCCTGCACTTCGCGTTCGAGCTCGCTGAACATGACGAACTCATCCGCATCGGCCTGTTTGCGGCCGCGATCGATTTCCAAATCGCTCAAGACCAGCGTGCGCTTACCGTTGCGCTCCAGAAAAATGAAAGGATCGGGCGCCCAAAACTCTGTCGCGTAAAGCATGTCGGCATCGGTCTCACTCGCCGCGACGATCAGGCGGGTTTGGCCATTTCGGATTTCGGATTTCGGATTTCGGATTTTCGATTTCATTTAGCTCCTTCGCACTTCCAGTTGCTTTCGCAAAATCCAGTGCAGCAGCACCAGTAACCCAAGCATGGATGCAATCAGGACAATCGTGTCGAAGGTAAACACGCCAAATTTCGTCCCGAAGTAACGCTTTTGAAGCCCGAAGAACACGTTCGGTTTTTTACCGCGGCGATAATCGTTCTGTTCCATCTCAGCCTTTGAGATCAGGTCGGACACCTTCTGGTTAACGTAGAGTTGTTCGGCTGTGATCGGGCCCTTTGCGTCCTTAAGAAGCGAGCCATCGAACTTCTGTTTCCCGGCGATGACGGGGTCCGCCAACTTTAGATAGTGATCGATTTCCTTCGCGGAACGGCCTTCCAGGCCCGAGAGCAATGCCAAAACGTCCTTCAAATCATTGAGACGCGCGCGTTGCTCGGGCGTGTTCGCTTTGGGCGCGAGCTGTTGAATTTCGTCATTAGCCCGATCCTGGCGCCGAGTGAGCGGATTGAGCTTGGCTTCAGCGACAATCACCTCTTCGTAGGACCAGCGCATGGCGATGAATTGACAGACAAATGGCACCTGCAACTTGCTCTCAGACTTTATGGTTTTGTCCGTGCTCGGATGTTCGGAGAACCAATGTGAGAGCGAGTAGAGCAGAGCGAGGTTCCGGTTCATGTCCTCGTATTTGATCAATGCGCCACCCATGATGATCTGCGGAATTAAAATGAGCGGCACGATGTTGGCCGCGGTTTTCGGGTCGGCCACCAACGAAGAGATGAGCAGACCTAGCGCGACACCACTCATCGCGGTCATGAACATGATCCCGAGATCGATCCAGAACATTCCCCGGATTTGCAGAACGGAATTGCCGATCAGGACATAAAGAATGCATTGAATGAGGGCAAAGACGCCCAGGGTGAGCGTCTTCGAAACGACGTAGTACGACAGGCGAACCTTGATATTGCGCTCGCGTTGCAGGACAGGCCGGTCGCGGATGATGTCATCGGCGCTATTCGTGAGGCCAAGAAACATCGCCACGATGAGGCCGAGAAATAAAAACGTCGGGATGTGATAAGCAGAAGCGAAATCGTATGTCCCATTTTCTGAATAGCGCAGGAGGGTCGCAATCAGCAGCGCCAGCACAGGCGAAACACCGATCGTAATCACGAGGTTGGCGCGGTTGCGCAGTTTGCTTAGAAATGAACGGCGCAGCACCGTGCGAAATTGCGTCCACTCATCGTGCCAGCGAAGTGGGAGCCGCTTCCCTTGTACCGGCGCAACAGGCAATGGCGCGGCCGGTTCTTGGAGCAGGGAAACTTGCTTGACGTCCTGGATCAATCGGAACGCTTCGTACTTGTCACGCCAGAAGTCCGGCGAATAACGGCGCGACGCGACGAGGTGGCCGCGGCTGTTTTCTTCGTAAATGATATCGCCACTTAGATCGCGCAGCGGCGTCTCCAGCACATCAAAGATGAATTCGGGCCGGGTCGTTCCGCACGATGGACACGCGCCCAATTCGGCACCGAACTGATGCTGGTGCTCTGCCTCGGCAAAATAGCGCAGCATGTCGGACGGCGTTCCGAAAAAGACGAGACGCCCGCCTTTGTCGAGCAAGATTGCTTTGTGAAACATCTGAAAGATCTTCGAGCTCGGCTGATGAATGGTAACAATGACGATTTTGTTGTGCGCCAGGCCTCGAATGATTTCCATGACGTGTTCAGAATCTTTTGAAGACAGGCCGGAGGTCGGTTCGTCGAACAGATAAACGTCCGACATACCGATCATATCGAGGCCGATGTTCAGACGTTTCCGCTCGCCACCGCTCAGCACTTTGCTCTCCGGGCTGCCGACGACAGCGTCCCGGCGTTCGCCCAATCCAAGCTCGATTAATTTTGCTTCCAAGCGTCGCGAGCGATCGCGTCGTGAGAGGTGCGGCGCACGAATCGCTGCGGCAAACAGCAGGTTTTCGCCAATCGTGAGGTGTTCGTCGAAGGCGTCCTGCTGAGGCATATAACTAACGTACTGCTTCAAGCCATCCAGGTTCTGGTAGAGCGACTGTCCGTTGAGAAAGACGTCCCCGCTGGTCGGTTGGAGCTGACCGGCGAGCACTCTCATCAACGTGCTTTTTCCCGAACCGCTCGCGCCCATCACGCACACAAGCTCGCCACGCGTGACGCTAAACGAATTTCCCTCAAGGCCAATCTCGCCCTTGCCAAAACGGTGGGTGACTTCGTTGACCTCGAGGGTGCGAATGATGTTGCGCTCTTCCTCGATCATTCGTTCCGAAAAGTTGCACCGCAGAACCTGGCCGACGTCGATTCGAATCGTATCGCCATCTTTGAGCTGCGCAGTCGTGCGCACGGGCTCGCCGCCAACCATGATCGGACGATCCGCTTCGATGACCTCCAATTGGCCTACCCGCTGATCGTAATCGCAGAAAATCTTCAGCACCACGTCACCGCTCGTGCCAGGGGAAAGCAGGATATCGTCAGGTTCCAGACGGCTCGGGTCGTTCGAGACCAAATATTCCGATTTGGACGCCTTGAGTTGGAAACGGCCGCCCAGCGCGCGAGCGCGCCGGCGCAAATCGCTCAAATCCAATTCGCTGTCGTTGTGGAAGACGATCCTGTCTTCAAGCGTCGCGTCGATCTGTGTGCCGGCTTTCAACCTGACGCCGTTGAGCTCGGCATTCACATCTCGCAACGCCTTCACCCGTACGTTCAATCCAAAGGTAACCCGAAGTGCGCTTTCACGCGTTCGCGAGCGTTCAAGTTGCACTTCATCGGAATCCTTATTCACACGGATGAAAATCTGCGGAAGCGACACGTTCTTCTTGGCGTTGAAGTACTGCGCCAGTTCCTGATAACTGAGCACCTGGTCGCCGACCAAAATGCGCTGGCCAGGATAAATTCGACAAAAGCCGCCGCGCACCAACGGTCTCCCGCGCACCGAGACGTTCTGGCCGCTGTAATTTTTCAGCAAGATCAGATCGTGATAACGAAAGGCCATCAGCCGATCGGTCTCGCTGAGGTTCTTGAGTATGATGTCACCCTTGCCGTCCGGCCCGAAAGAGAGCGATTCCAGCGGCGACGCGCCGTGCTGATAGATCGCCGGGTCGGAGTCCTCTGACGCGTTGAGTTGATAGACGATGTCGATCGCCTGCGCAGCCATGCCCATCTGCGACATGAACGAATAAAACGCAACCACCTGTTCCTGTTTCAAACCGGCTTGCGATATCAGGTCGTACAGCTGCACCCCGAGCATGATCTTGCGTTCGGTGCTAAGTTGGGTGCCGAGTTTTTGTGCCATCGCGGCGAGATCCTGCTGCTCGTAAAGCGCTTGCCGGAACAATTGTCGCAGCTCGGAGTAAACCGCCTCCGGATAATCGTAACGGAGGAAACCGAGGCTCGAGTCGATCTCTTCCTCCATTATAACGCCGTCCGCTTTGGTGAAACTTGCCAAGGCTTGAATCAACAAGGGCAACAGGTTTGGCCCCTCCGAAACGCTGCGGGGCTTGCGCAGTGCCCGGCGCATCCAGCGGCGGCCGGTCCGGCGCACGCGATACGCAAAGGGGGTCACCCGCTGTACAGCGCGGTCGATCTTATCTGCCACCGATGAAACGAGCTCTGTCATGTCAATAGCTGGATGCGAATTTTACCCGAAACCGGCGAGCGACGCAATGCCCAGCCACGAACATAGAAGTGAAAACAAATGACGAAATCCGAACGACGAACGTCGAAGGAATGACTAATAACCAATGATTAACGTCACGACAGGCGCGAACCCGCTACTTTGCATTGGCACTTTGTTCATGTTAATTTTTGACCCCGTTAACAGTTCTTATGGCTCAGTTCGATCGCAACTCCCAAAAGGAGAATAGACCCCGCGGGGTCGAACCCAGTTTTAACTGGCGCGGCGTCATCCTCATCGTGATCGCTTTCACTCTGATTGCGACGGCGATGGTCTTTTACCGCGGCGGGATGCAGCCGGTCGAAGACGTACCGTATAACCGTTTTCTCGAGCTGCTGGAAAACAAGCAGATCGTTAACGATAAAAATTATCCGCTCCAGCTGGTGGTGGAGGATGGTCGGCCAACGCAAACACTGCGCGGCGCTTATCTCCGGCAGGAAATAGGTTCAGCGCCATCGCAGCCGGTGCCGTTTCGAACCACGGTCTATTTAAGTTTCACAAACAATTTGCAGGAGAAACTCGCTGCCGCCGGCATGCAACCCGCCATCAAAACGGAATCGAACATGCTCGCGCAGACCGTCGTTGGGTTTCTGCCAATCGCCCTGTTCTTGCTGGTGCTTTATTTCCTGTTTCGCCAGCAAATCCGCATGGCTGGCAAAGGCGCGCTTAACTTCGGCAAATCCAAAGCGCGCATGCTGGCTCGGGACAAGAACAAGATCACATTTCGCGACGTCGCCGGTGTCGAGGAAGCCAAAGACGAAGTGCAAGAGCTCGTCGAGTTTTTGCGTGATCCGAAAAAATTCCAGAAACTTGGCGGCCGCATCCCCAAGGGCGTCTTGATGGTCGGCCCTCCGGGCACAGGCAAGACGTTGTTGGCACGCGCGATTGCAGGCGAAGCGGATGTTCCCTTCTTTTCCATCAGCGGCTCGGACTTTGTTGAAATGTTTGTCGGCGTTGGCGCAAGCCGTGTTCGCGACATGTTCGAGCAGGGCAAGAAATCCGCACCTTGCATCATATTTATCGACGAAATTGACGCCGTCGGGCGTCACCGCGGGCACGGCGTAGGCGGCGGCCACGATGAGCGCGAACAAACCTTGAATGCGTTGCTCGTCGAGATGGACGGGTTCGATACGCAGGAAGGCGTCATCATCATCGCCGCTACGAACCGCCCCGATGTGCTCGACCCCGCTTTGTTGCGACCGGGCCGGTTCGATCGCCAAATCACGGTCAATCTGCCTGACGTGAAAGGGCGCGAAGAGATTCTGCGCGTGCACGCTAAGAAAGTGAAACTCGCCGAAGGCGTCGATCTCGCAGTGGTCGCACGCGGCACGCCGGGTTATTCCGGCGCGGAATTGGCGAATGTCATCAACGAAGCGGCGTTGCTCGCGGCGCGTCGTGGATTAAAGGGAATCACGCTCGCCGAGCTCGAAGAAGCGCGCGATAAAGTGCGCTGGGGCAAGGAGCGCCGCAGTCTTGCGCTGAGCGAAAAAGAAAAGCAGAACACCGCTTACCACGAAGCGGGTCACGCGCTATTGCTCGAACTTCTCCCGCATACCGAGCCGCTGCATAAAGTCACGATCATCCCACGCGGCCCTTCGCTCGGATCAACCATGTGGTTGCCGGAGGAAGACAAATACACGAACCGCAAAAACGAGTTGCTCGCCGGTCTTGCCGTCAGCATGGGCGGCCGCGTCGCGGAGGAAATCATCTTTGGCGACATCACAAATGGCGCGCGCGGCGACATCAAAATGGCGACGGCGATTGCGCGCCGGATGGTCTGCGAATGGGGCATGAGCGAGAAAATGGGCATGGTCGAATATGGCGACCACGAAGACTACGTTTTCCTCGGACGCGACATTTCTCGCGCGCGCGACTACAGCGAAGCGACTGCCGAGCAGATCGATCAGGAAGTGAAAAAATTGCTCGATGACGCGTATCAATTGGCCAAGACAACGCTCACTGCAAATCGCGACAAACTCGAAGTAATCGCAAAAGCCTTGCTCGAGTACGAAACGCTCGACGGCTCGCAAATTAAGGAAATCGTCGAGCACGGCCGCTTGATTAATCCGCCACGAGGCGCCACGCCGCCTCCTGACAAAAAAATGCCAGCCGAAAAACCGCCCAAGCAAGTCGTAGCCGCGCCCGACGTGACACCGCCCCTTCCCGGCGCCCTCGGCGGCGCGCCTGCGTAAGTACGCGCCTGGTTAGACGAAATTTTTCGTCTCCTTCTCGTCAGGCACAAAGGAAAACATGAGAAAGTTCATTGTCGTTACTGTATTTTTCTTCAATCTCTGCGGCGTACGGGCGGAGACCAGTTTGCCCGCGGCGACCTCCCCAACAAAGGTCGTTACAGACCTTTATACCGCACATAGCGGGAAGGCAGACCCGTTGCAGTATCCGGCCAGCAAGAAATTGTTGCGCGCCTATTTTGAGAAAGGTTTGTTGTCTCTGTTTTTAAAAGACCAATCGGAATCTCAGGGTGAAGTTGGGAAACTAGATTTTGATCCACTGTACGCTGCACAGGATTTTGAAATCAAAGACTTCTCTGTCGTGCTCGTAGCTCAACAGAAGGATTCGGCTGAAGTTGCGGCATCCTTTAAAAACATGGGGACGAGCGAAAAAATAGTGTTCTTACTATCGAACACCGCGCAAGGTTGGAGAATAACTAACATCAAGTATTCCGATGGGCGAACGCTCAAGGGAATTCTGAAATGATGGCCTTTGTGCCTAACCAATCTTTGCACCGGCCAAACCTCGGCACTGATTAGAAAAATTAAGGGCGGTTACCGCCTGTATTCGCGGAAGAGAAATCCGAAGACAGGAAGACGGCGAAACCTTGGCACGTTCAAAACAAAGCCGCGGCCAAGAAACACGAAAAATCTGTGCAATGTTCAAACAGCAATAAATCGCGCTCCCATGCCGGAACTCGATCTCGACGTACAAGTTAAACTCGCGATCTACGAGATTACCGCGGAGACCGGTGGTGTTCCAACTTCGTCACAGGTCTCGCGTAAGATTAATATTGAACAAAACGAAGTCCTCGCCGCTTTCCGGCGCCTACATGCTAAGCGTCTTCTCCTTCCGAAACCCAGTGATCCGCATCGAATTCGTATGGCACCACCATTTTCGGGCGTGCCAACTAGGTTTCCAGTTGAAGCGAATGGCAAGCACTATTACGCGAATTGCGTTTGGGACGCCTACGGAATCGCGGCGGCGTTGCATTGCGATGCGATTAGCCGCGCTTCGGATGGACACACCGGCGAACCGTTGACGCTCGAAGTGAAGAACGGTGAGCCGATTTTGAAATCGTACGTCGCGCATTTCGCTGTGCCGGCGGCGCATTGGTGGGACGATCTCATTTTTACGTGAGCTACCATGCTCCTCTTCCGGTCGGAAGAGACCGTCAATCAGTGGTGCGCGGCGCACAACATTCCGCGACGCCCGCTCGTTAATCTGGAGCAACTTTGGCAACTGGCTGTTCATTGGTACGCGAATCGACTTACGGTCGAATCCCGTCGGCCAGGGCCGGATGAAATGGTATTTATCTTCAAATCGCTGGATTTAACTGGCCCATTTTGGGATCCAAAATCCGATCAGTGGCGCTGATGTTGAGCGTTCATGGTGCTAGCATTCTAACCAAACGATGAAGCCAACGGCCCCTTTGCGAAATAGGATCAGTGGGTTTGCCACGCCACTTTCTCGTGGCTTATCTCTATCTCGTTAGGATGACGAGAGTGCCTCTGGCGATGTTGGCGACATTGCTGGTCGTCCATCCTGCATGTTCTTCCGATGCTGATCCCAAGCAGCTCGATGAGGAATCCTTGCGTGGCTATATGGCTGGAGAGTATTACCTGATCGGCCGCAAGCCTGATTCGACCGCAACTTACACTGGACACGTAACACTTCGAGATGAGGGAGGAGTTCTACAGGTAATGCGAACGATCGAAGGTAAGACGGATAAATGCGCAGCTCGATTTGATACGGTGGCAGGCAGCGATCGTATTCCCGTGTTAAGAATGCATTTTCATTTCGACGGCAAAGAGTATGATGCCGTTTACCGCTGGCAATCTGATCCCGACAATTACCCGCGATTTACGGGATACGTGTATCTCGCCGACACCAAATCGCCTGGCCTCGAAGCGCTTTTCCCCATCCACCAATGACTGCGATGCTTCCGCAACGTGACGAGTCGCTTTTGATTTTGCGGGCAAGTTTTTATTGTTGAGTCACGCATGAGCAGCTCCCAGATAGCGGTCATTCTCAAGTCGTTCGATTCGCCGGACGAGGTGCGCGTGATGCAAAAAGGCCGCTTCGAGCTTGTGCATCTTGGCGGCATGACAATCGGGCGCGCAACGTATGAGCCGGGCTGGAAATGGAGCGAGCACGTCGGCCCGAGTGTTGGCACGACGCGTTGTCCTGTTGAACACATCGGGCTCGTTCTCTCGGGCACTGCTACGGTGGCGTTCGACGATGGTCACGTGATTGAATTACACGCCGGCGATCTCTTCCACGTGCCGCCGATTCCACACGACAGCTGGGTCATTGGCGACGACGAGCCTTATGTCTCGCTGCACTTTCTCGGCGCCGAAAAGTACGCGAAGCGCAACGCGGAATGAAGCCTATCACATCATTCGCGATCGGTGCAGCGACGTTTTCGGCCTTACAGATTCTTTGGGGCTTGGGACACGCGTATGGTCGCTTACGTGGCCCCTGGATCATGAAGACAGGCTCAGGCATTGGCTTCTGTTTTGCCGTCTTCGTTGTCATTACCGCGGTAGTTTGCGCGTATTACCGAAAACCGAACGGTCTTGCGAAATGCGTCGGCGCCATCGCGCTCGGAGCGATCGCGTCGATGACAGGTGCCCTGTTCCTTATTGTGGCCAATCGTCATAGCCTTCGATGGCGCAATTATCGGAGCGGCCGTTGCCGTCGGCGCAGCAATTGGCGCTCTGTTTCGTGGTCGGAACAGTGTCTGACAACCCGTTCGAGGCGTCCCACCGGCGTGAAGGCCGGTGTTAATGAACAATTTGCGAATGAATGGGGCCGAAACGAGCCGTCCGCCGCGCGACTATTTCGGCGAACGGGTATCGGCGTGCGTTTTTACGTCGCGTCTTTGCTTGTCCACGACGCGCTGCAACTCGCGCTCCATCGTTTTGAACGCGTCGTGGATCACCTTGTTGAGCGGTTGGTGTGAGCCGTTGTCCGTCTGCCTTTCATCAGCAACCAACTCGTGGCCCCGCGCCACGGTCACGTCGATGCGGCACCGGTACGGATTTCCCTTGTGATGGGTATGATTGGTTTGCTCGATGGCCACGTCGCAGCGGTTGATGTGGTCGCAAAATTTTTCAAGTCGCGCCGCATATTCCAAAACGAGGTTGTCGATCTGGTCGGATTTTTCCAGACCCCGGTACGAGATCTTAACAGGCAGTTGCATGATTAATTAGATACTAACGAGCCCCCAGACGTTGAGGGAACAAAAATATTCCAGCATTGAGCCATTAAATTTGCTGCAATGAGCGAAACCGCGAAATAAGTTTCGCCGGTTCCACTTTTACTAAATCCGATTTCACGTGCTCGACAATCCGATCGCGCACCGCGGGCGGTAAAAGATCGACAATCGCCGCGTGAATCTCAGCCGGCGCGGCAAACGACCAGCCTTCCTTTCCGTTGCCCAAAACAATTTTTGTAATTTGATCGGCGAGCTCTTTCTGAATGCGGCGATCGGTTTCCGCCGCGAGCTGCGTCCGTTCCGCAATGGAAGACGCTCCGTGGTGTGCCCCCGCGCCGTCGCTCACCGGAAAACGCCCGGCCAAATCGCTTACTTTATCGATGAGTCTTCCGTGGGCGTCGGTGATGTTGAATGCCTGTACGAGTTGCAGGCTCGGTCCGCGCGTTGGCGTCTCATTCACCCGATATGCTTTCAAGCTGCCGCGATCAGTGACGATCACAAGAGAACTAGGTGTCATGGGCAAATCACTGACCAAAAAACTGGCCGCGCATGATAACACGCGCTTCGTATCCCTATAAACTAATTCGTTTCTCGCGACAAGATTGCGTTGGCGATATTTCTCACCGCCTCTGAGCGCTACTTGCTGCGAGCGCGTTCTTCCTCTGCGCTCACCGGAGGGAATTCGACAGGCCGTTTTTTCCAGGATTCCTCTCGGGCCTGGGCTTGCGCGCCGCTTACCAGTTGCAGCAAACAGCAGGCGCGCCCACCGAGAGCGACATCATCACCGGAGGGGAATTTTCTTGGCTCCGCCAAAAAACCGTTCGGATCCATCGTGTCGAGAATCAGTTGCCACTCAAGATTCTCCTGACCAGGCAGGACAAAAGGTATCGGCTCGTAATGAGCGTTAATTAGCAGCAGAAATGTGTCGTCGCGGACAGGTTCGCCTTCAAAAGTGAGAACATCACTCGTGTCGCCACTTAGCAGCATTCCAATACAGCGAACAAACGGCGACGCCCATTCTTCCTCGCTCATCTCGGAGCCGCCGGGATTAAACCACATCACATCTCGAATCTCCGAAGCGCGTATCCGGCGACCGCGGAAAAATTTTGGGCGGCGAAATACAGGGTGCGCCTTGCGAAACCAAATCAGCCTTCGCGTGAACTGCAGAAACTGGTTCTGCTTTTCGTCGCGTGTCCAATCGAACCAGCTGATCTCGTTGTCCTGGCAATAAGCATTGTTATTGCCCTTCTGCGATCTTCCCCACTCGTCTCCGCCGGTAAGCATCGGCACGCCTTGGGAAAGAAAAAGCGTCGTCAGAAAGTTCCGGCGCTGGCGTTCGCGCAGGGCGTTGATCTGCGCGTCGTCGGTTGGACCTTCCACGCCGCAATTCCACGAGAGATTGTTATTGTCGCCGTCGTTGTTGCTGTCGCCGTTCAACTCGTTGTGCTTTTTGTCGTAGCTGACCAGGTCGCTCAGCGTGAAACCATCATGCGCAGTGACGAAATTAATGCTCGCGTACGGGCGCCGCCCAGTGTGTTGGTACAGATCGGGGCTGCCGGTAAGCCGGTAACCCATTTCGCCGATGCGGCCCTCGTCGCCCTTCCAAAAACTGCGAACTGCGTCGCGGTACTTGCCATTCCATTCCGAAAACGGCACCGGAAAATTGCCAACCTGATATCCGCCGTCCCCGACGTCCCACGGTTCCGCAATTAGTTTCACCTGTGAAAGAACCGGATCTTGCTCAATAACTTTGAAGAAGGCGTGGAATTTGTTGACGCCGGTGCCGTCGCGAGCCAGCGCGGACGCAAGATCGAAGCGAAAACCATCCACGTGCATTTCGCTCACCCAATAACGCAAACTGTCCATCACCAATTGCAACGTGCGCGAATGGAGCGTGTCCACGGTGTTGCCGGTGCCGGTATAATCCAAGTAGAAACGCGGATTGTCCGCGAGCAGTCGATAAAACGCCGCGTTGTCGACACCACGAAAGCAAACCGTCGGCCCGAGATGATTCCCTTCGCCGGTGTGATTGTAAACCACATCGAGAATCACTTCGATGCCGGCAGCGTGAAGACTGCGCACCATCGATTTGAACTCGGAGACCTGTTGGCCCATCTGCCCGCTGCTGGAGTACTGCGCGTGCGGCGCAAAAAAACCGATCGTATTATAACCCCAGTAATTCGTCAGGCCGCGGTCGACCAAGAGCTTGTCGTCGATGTGCGCGTGCACCGGCAATAACTCGATCGCGGTGACGCCGAGCTTTTTGAAATAATCAATGGCCGCCGGAGTGCCCAGCGCCGCATAAGTGCCTCGCAGCTTCTCTGGGACATCGCGCCAAAGTTTGCTGAAGCCTTTCACGTGCAATTCATAAATCACAGAACTGTGCAACGGGATGCCGGGTCTCTGGTCGCCCTGCCAGTCAAATCCGGTGTCGATCACCATCGACTTCGGCACCCCCCACGCATCATCGCGAAAGTCCTGAGTTAAATCTTCCTTCTTATCACCGACCACGTAACCAAACATCTCATCTGCCCAACTCACTTCTCCAGCAGTAGCCTTTGCATAAGGATCGAGAAGGAGTTTCGAACTGTTAAAACGCAACCCGCGCTCCGGATCGTACGGACCGGAAACGCGAAAACCGTACAGTTGGCCGGGGCGCGCATCGGGCAAAAACACGTGCCAGACCTGATCAGTCTGTTCTGTGACCGGGATACGAATGTTCTCTTCGGTGTCCTCGATATTGTCGAACAAGCACAGCTCAACACCTGTAGCATGCTCGGAAAAAATGGCGAAGTTGACGCCGTTCCCCATCCATGTCGCACCCAGCGGATACGGATAACCGAGGAAGGTCCTCACGGAAGTCATAAGTGTGCGCGCATTTATGCCAGCATCGACTCCGCATTGGCAATCACGAATGGCGGACACGAGCCATTGTAGCCGGGATCGGTGATCCCGGTCGGGCCACGCATGCGCGGCAAAGTCACACTTAGCCGGCATCAGCGATGCCGGCTACAACCGCACTTACAAATCCTGCAGCGCGCGTTGCGCTTTGTCGATATCCGATGGGCGAAGCACGATAAGACCTTTTTCGGTACCACGGCCGCCGGCGAGATAGACGTATTCGATATTCACGTCGGCCTCCGCGAGACGCTCGGCAATCGTGGCCAGCACACCCGGCTGATTCGCGGTTTCGATCATGAGCACCTCCGCCTCGAGCGCGAGCACGCCTGCTTCACCCAAAAGCATGAGCGCTTTGGTCGGATCGCTTACCACCATGCGCACCACGGTGTGATCGACGGTGTCGGATGTAGCGAGCGCGTTGATGTTTATTTCCGCCTTTGCCAGCGCTTCACACACGCGCGCAAGCGCCCCGGGACGATTTGCAAGAAAGACCGCGAGTTGAGTGGCGGTTTCAATCGAGAGTTTCGGATGTGGATTCATGCCGCTTTCAAAGTGATGCCGGGAACAGCTTCTGACAACTCACGAAAATCTGGAGATGTAACTCTGCGCTCATTTTAGCCAACAACGACTTTCCATGCGCGCGCAGCATGCCGCGCAAGCTCGTTTGCAGATAATGAACTTGAATGCCACGCCGAAACAATTCGCCAGTCAGGATAATTTCGGGATTGTCGATTCAACGATGACCGCCGTCGCCGAGCGTCCTTCCGTAAAATCGCCACGCCCGCGGCGGACTATTGGCTTTGTCACTGCTTCTTCCATCGTTATCGCCAACATTATCGGCACTGGCATCTTTACCAGCCTCGGTTTCCAACTGGCGGATATTCAGTCCGGATTCCCGCTGCTTATGCTGTGGGTTATCGGCGGAGTCGCAGCGCTTTGTGGCGCGCTTTGTTATGGCGAACTGAGCGCCGCCTTGCCGCGTTCCGGAGGAGAATATCATTTTCTGTCGCAGATTTATCATCCTGCACTCGGGTTTATGGCGGGATTTGTTTCCGCCACGGTTGGCTTCGCCGCGCCCATCGCGCTCGCCGCTATGGCGTTTGGGAAGTATTTTGTCGGAGTCTTCGGCATCGGCTCGCCGGTCCTGCTTTCGTTTGTCGTTGTTTGGATGGTAACAGCGTTTCATCTCGGCAACCTCCAGGTAGGCAGTGCATTTCAAAATCTTTCTACGCTTGTGAAATTGCTTCTCGTCGGTGCGCTTATCGGCGCTGGATTATTTATCCACTCAAAGCAGCCCATCAGCTTTTTGCCCGCGCCCGGCGACACGATAACGATCTTCGGGGCGCCCTTCGCGGTGGCGCTGGTTTATGTGATGTATTCTTACTCCGGTTGGAACGCGGCGGCTTACATCACAGGCGAAATCAAGCAGCCGGAAAAAAATGTGCCGCGCTCTCTCCTTGCCGGTACAGGCGTTGTGATCGTCATTTACGTGCTGCTCAACGCAATCTTCCTCGCCACCACGCCCGTCCAGGAATTGAAAGGCCAACTCGAAGTAGCGTTGATCGCGGGCAAACATATTTTTGGCGCAAACGGCGGGCGAGTTGCCGGCGCGGTCATTTGTCTCGGCTTGATTTCTGCGATCAGCTCAATGACGTGGATCGGGCCGCGCGTCAGCATGTCGATGGGCGAAGATCATTGGCTGCTGAGATTGCTTGGCCGCAAGAATCCGCATGGCATTCCCACCAACGCCATTGTGCTCCAGTTGCTCATCGTCAATCTGCTTTTGCTCACCGGCAGCTTTGAGAGCGTCCTGCAATACACCCAATTCAGTCTGCTGCTCTGCTCACTGTTCACTGTAATCGGCGTGATCGTGCTGCGCGCGACGCGCCCGAAAATCCCCCGGCCCTATCGGGTGTGGGCGTATCCGCTGCCGCCGATTATCTTCGCCGCCATCACGCTTTGGATGATGTTTTATCTTCTGCGTTGGAAGACCGTCGAATCGCTGGCCGGACTCGCGACTGCACTGGTGGGACTGCTGCTCTACTTTTGCGCAGGAAAACGCGCCGTATGAAAGGAAACTTATTCGGCAACGATCCGGCGCTGCTTTCGCATGCGTCTTGCGTTCATCTTCCTCTCCCCTTTCGCGAAGGGGAGAGGATTGAGGTGAGGGGTTTCTCGTTTAAGCGCGACTGCAAAGCCAGAACCCTCACCCTACCCTCTCCCTTGAAAAGGGAGAGGCGACAGACTTCACTACGGAAGTTATGCGTGGCGTTATCCGTGATCCTGGGTCTCGCAAGCACGCTCAGCGTGTATGCGCAAGAGAATCCCGAGATCGCGCCTCGCGCAGTCCCGGTAAATGTCGGGCCTAACGATGTCGCGCGTTTTCTTGCTGGAATGCCTGTGCCGGAAAATTCTTCGCTCGCGCCGCTCACGCGCGATCCGGCGTGGCAGGAGCACGCTGCATTTTTCGAGAAGGAATTCTCAAAGCTTACTCTCCGACAGCTTCAGAAACTGCACGCGTGGCAGGAGACGTACTTTCCAGAATCGCTGCAGCCGATCCCGGTCGCGTTTTACATGTTCAGTGGGCCCGATTTCCTTTACGTCGATCAATTTTTTCCACGCGCTTCGGTGTACGTCCTTTGCGGGAAGGAATCGATGGGGCCGCCGCCTGATCCGTTGCGGATCGCGAATCTGGCCGGCGCGCTTGGAAACTTGGAAAACGCGATGAAGTCGTCGCTCGAAACGACCTACTTCATCACCAAAGACATGAAAATCGATCTGCTACAGCAGAACCTCAACGGTGTGCTGCCGATTCTCTACGTTTTCATCGCGCGGGCTGATAAATCGATCACCAATGTGGCGTTCGGTTCTCTCAACGGCAGCGGCGCATTTCAGGATAGCGCGCCCGGGAAGAAAGGCGGCAGTATTCCCGGCGTCCGGATCAATTACACCGACAATCAGTCGGGCAGCTCACAAACACTGTATTATTTCACCACAGATATTTCTGACGGCGGAATCAAAGCGACACCCGGCTTCTTGAAATTCTGCCAGCGATTGGGCACTGGCTCGAGTTTTCTCAAGTCGTCATCGTATCTGATGTTCGAACAGGGTTTCGCAACGATCCGCAATTTCATTCTCGAACATAGCAACCGCGTTGTGCAGGACGACTCCGGGATTCCCCTGGCTTATTTCGACCCAAACAAGTGGAGTCTCCGCCTGTTCGGCACCTATCTCGGCCCCCTCGAGCTCTTCAAACAACATTTTCAGCCCAAACTGCGAGAGCTCTTCGCGCAAAGCAGTCCGCCGCCCCTCGAGTTCGGATTCGGTTATCGCTGGAACTGGAAGGAAGCCAACTTGATGGTGGCGGAACGAAAGTGACAGGTCGCATTGCCCGCGACTCGTTCCCTTACCAAAGACGCTCGCTTCATGGCTAGATCGCTCTTAAGAAGTGGATCGTCATGTTCACCGGCCTGATCGAAGAAGTCGGCGGGGTCGTTGAGGTGCGCGCGAGCGATGGCGGCACTCAACTCCGACCGCGGGTCGCGAGCACGCGAAGACGTTCGGTGTTGCAAATTGCCGCGCCGAGGACTGCGAAAAAGGCACGGCGCGGCGACAGCATCGCCGTGAATGGCTGCTGCCTCACGTTGACTTCGCGGCGCGGCGATCGTCTCACCTTCGATCTTCTCGAAGAAACCATCGCTCGCACGAATCTTAAAAAAATGCGGCCGCAAGAGCTGGTAAATCTGGAGCGCGCCTTACCGGCCGAGGGACGGCTGGGCGGACATTTCGTGCAGGGTCACATCGATTGCGTATCGCCCATTGTCGCATTCGACAAGAAAGGTGCAGACTTTCGAGTGGAAGTCGAGTTACCGGCCGAGTTTGCACAGTATGTGACCCGCAAAGGTTCGATCGCTCTCGACGGAATCAGCCTCACAGTGTCTGAAGTGCTTCCGAAAAGTTTCGTCGTGTGGATCATCCCGTACACGAAGCGCTATACCAATCTTGATCGCGCTCAAGTGGGCGCGCTAGTGAATGTCGAGTTCGACATTCTGGCCAAGTACGTCGAAAGAGTGCTCGCCATTCGTGGTCAAAAATGACGGCGCGCAGCTCGGCCACGCAGCGTCCGCGCGTAGTCGGCGTGATCGCATCGCGCGCGGATTTAGGTCGCGCCTTGCGGATGCGCAAGCCGCCGGATTTATTCGAGCTGCGCCTGGATCGCCTCGCAGGGATTGTCGATCAATTGGAGAACAAACTGCCGAGGTTACGCGCGCCGCTCATCGTCACCGCCCGGCATCCGCAGGAAGGGGGCGCGAAAAATTTGTCGTTGCGGCAACGGCGCGATCTGCTGACTCGATTTTTATCGCATGCCGATTATGTCGATGTGGAACTGCGCTCGGCATCTGCGTTGCGTTCGTTGCTCGCATTGGCAAAGCAGAAAAAAGTGCGGCGCATCCTTTCATTCCACAATTTCAAATCCACGCCGCCTCCGCGAATTCTGGTGGTGAAAGCGCGCATGGCAAAAGCGTTCGGAGCAAATATTTTCAAGGTCGCGACGCGCACCGACACACCGGTTCAACT
>QHNK01000176.1 GCA_003218415.1 Verrucomicrobiota bacterium
AGTTCGCTCGTTTTCGAAGGCGCAGAAGGCGCAAACAAAATTGCGCGCCTGGCCGAATCGTACAGCACACAACCATTCTTCGAAGTGCTCGGATCAAGAGTGATCGGGATCAAAAATTTCGAGACGGACATGGTCGAAGATGTCGAAGGCGACCTGGCCCCCAAAGAGAAGATGTCGATTTTCGAACTCGAAGACCGAACGCGAATTGCAGTACGCCCGTCGGGAACAGAGCCGAAGATCAAGTATTACCTTTTCGCGCAGCGCCAGCCGGAGAATGAAAAATTCGATTCTACAGAACTCAGTCGAATCAAGGCGCAAGTCGGAGAAAAACTCGATCGTCTCTGGGATTGGCTGCGGAAGGATGCCGAGTCACGCCTGCGCCCGAGATAATCTGAAGCTCCAAATTCCCAGCTCAAACATCCAGAGAAAGTCCAGGCATCAAACTCAAAAGCTGAACATCAGCCACGAGGCTTTGGAGCTTGCAATTTGAAGTTTCTCTGGAGCTTGGAGCTTAAAACCTTGAGCATCCCGTGAGTTAATGAAAAAGGTAGCAACCATCTGGCCGTGGCTGGCAGCGATCTGTAGCGGACTTCTCTACACGGGTTGTTTTGCGCCGTTTAATCTGACTTGGCTCTGCTGGATTGCTCTGACGCCGCTCATCGCGGCAATTTGGTTTTCCGGCAGGGAGTCGCGCCTTCCTTGGCTTCGTAACTTGCTTCTTGGCTACGTGGCAGGATTGGCGTTTTTCTGGACGGCGCTCTCCTGGCTCACAACTGTGACGGTCCTTGGCTGGTTCGTTCTCGCGTTTTACATGGCGATTTATTTCGCGCTATGGGCATGGTTTTGCGGTCTGGTCCGGCCACGAGGGACAAAGAAGCAATCAGTCGCGACGACCAAATGGGACGAGATACTGGCCCAAGCCCGGAGCGCCGCAGCGCCGCCGCGATCGCCATGGACAAAATCGACAAATAACCTGCTGCTCGCCTTTGTTCTCGCCACAGCGTGGACAACGCAGGAATGGTTGCGCGGCTGGGTTTTCTCGGGTTGGGGCTGGAATGGCCTTGGCGTGGCGCTGCATGACAACTGGCCACTTATTCAAATCGTCGAGTTCACCGGCGTTGCCGGTTTATCGTTTATGGTTGCGTTTGCCAACGTGATCCTGGTTACAACGGTGCGCCGCTTGATTCTTGAAGCCCGCACACACGCGCCGCGACCGCATTTTGACCTGACGCTCACGATGGCGGCCATTGTGGGAGTCCTGACTTTCGGTCTTCGCGCAGGCCAGGTTTCAACGCCTACGAAACCGCTCCGCGTTGCTGCTGTACAATCCAATGTCCCTCAAAATCAAAAGTTCGACCCGGAGTTTACGAGGAAAATTTTCGATCAATTCCGCCACCTGAGCGAAATTGCACTACGATCAAATTCTCCACCGGATTTGTTGGTCTGGCCGGAAAGCTCGATGCCCGGGCCGGTTCTTGCAGAGCAGGAAAATTATCGATTTGTGATGAATTTGGCCACATCTGCCGAGAGCGACCTCCTGCTGGGCACGATCGACGAAGAGAAGGGCGACGTTTATAATGCCGCGCTGCTTGTTTCGGACGGCGGCGAACGAGTGCAGGTCTATCGAAAACTTCATCTGGTTCCTTTTGGCGAATACGTTCCGGGGCGGCATCGGGTGCCGCTGCTTGCACGAATCGTGGGTGACCAGGTACCCGGCGATTTTAAAGCGGGAAAAGAATACACGGTGTTCGCTCTTACCACTGGCGACGTGCAGGTTGCGCCGTTAATTTGTTTTGAAGACACGATTGGCGAGTTGACCAGACAATTTGTCCTTCCTGGTGAGACGAATCCCGGCGCAAATTTGCTCGTGGATATAACTAATGATGGATGGTTTTTGCATTCCGCCGGGTCGCATCAGCATTTGGCGAACGCGATTTTCCGCTGTGTGGAAACGCGTCGCCCGATGGTTCGGGCAGCCAACACCGGAGTGACCTGCTTTATAAACCAATTCGGCCGCGTCACTCAGATGTTACGCGATGAAACGGGCAGCACATTTACCGAGGGCGTGCTCACTGGCGAAATCAGAGTTCCAACGGAACACGAACTCACGTTTTACACGCGGCGTGGCGAATTATTCGCGAAATTTTGCGCGGTGATTACGCTGCTCGCAATCCTTGCTGCAAGCGCAATACGGCGGCGAAAGTTGTAGAAGCATTCGCGGCGGCGAGTGCCTATTGGATCGCGCGATCTCGCGCTTTGTGATAAAACTCACTCGTGGCGGTTTTGCTTCCACTTGACCATCTGGACGAGCTTTGGCCGAAGAAACTTCGCGGGGCCCGCGTCGGCGCCCTGCTCCATCCGGCATCGGTGTCGTCCAAGCTTGAACACGCGTCGCGAGTTCTGGAGAGATGCAACGACGATTTTTTCCGTCTTGTTGCGTTTTTTGGTCCGCAGCACGGATTTCTCGGCCAAACGCAGGACAACATGATGGAGTGGAAAAGCTACGAGCATCCGCGTTTGCGCATTCCGGTTTACAGTCTGTACGCCGAACATCGGGAGCCGACTGCGGAGACGCTGCAGGATCTCGACGTTTTGCTCGTCGATCTACAGGACATCGGCGCGCGCTACTACACCTTCATCTGGACGATGTATCTTTGTATGCGCGCCTGCGAAAAAAACGGTGTGGCAATGGTCGTTCTCGACCGGCCAAATCCGATCAGTGGCATCTCGGTCGAGGGCCCGCTGCTTGATCCGCATTACCGATCATTTGTCGGCCTTCATCTGATCCCTGTCCGCCACGGAAAAACAATTGGCGAGTTGGCGCAGCAATTTCGAGACGAAGCGTTTCCAAAATGTGAATTATCGATTTTGCCCATGAAAAATTGGAAACGCGAGATGTGGTTCGACCACACCGGCCTGCCGTGGGTAATGCCGTCACCGAACATGGCGACACTCGACACGGCGACAGTTTATCCCGGTATGTGTCTGCTCGAGGGCACAA
>QHNK01000177.1 GCA_003218415.1 Verrucomicrobiota bacterium
TGGTGTTCTATCGGTTGAAACACGAAGAAACGCAATCCGGATTCAGGTTCCTGCAGCCGCCAAGCTAAAATTGCTATTGCATTTGCGCATGATTCGTTGTTAAAAAGCACGCTTTATGACGCCCAGGGGGTCGGCGGTCTTCGGAGTCACGGCAAAAAGTGTGATTGGACTCGCCATTCTTTTCCTCGTGCTGGCAGCATTTTTTGGCGTTTTAAATATCCAAAAAGTGAAAGCGGTTCGCGCGAATGCAGCGAACCCGCAGGCCGCGCGAGCGGGCAAAGCGAAAACAGAGCTAGCGCAAGTCCAGAAAGAAAAGGCTGATTTACAAGCCAAACTAGATGCTGGTCAGCAGGAGATCACCTCGCTGCAAAAGCGCGTGGAAGAAGCGGGGAACAACGCGAATGCTTCGGTCGCTGGGAGTCCTCCCGGCAACAGCGCGCCGACGGCTGATTTGCAGTCGCAGGTCGATGATCTTCGCCGGCAGCTCGAAAGCGCAGAAAAGGAAAAAGTTTTCCTCTCCGAAAAACTCCAGGATGCTCAGGGGCGGGCGGCCCAGCCCAAGGAAGGAAAAAAGCGGCGGGAAACCGCCAGCACGCAAGGGGAAACCGTCAGCCCCCATCGCACGGGTGTGCGCGGCACTGTGCTGGCATACAATCAAGTTTACAATTTCGTGGTGCTGAATCTCGGCGCCCGCCACGGAGTCGAGTCGAACGCCGAAATGCTCGTTCTGCGGGAGGGAACGTTGATTGGAAAAATTCGCATTTCTTCAGTTGAACCGGCGACGGCTATCGGCGATATCATCCCCAGCAGTTTGGCTCGTGGCGTGCAAGTACAACCTGGAGACACGGTAATTTATGGTGGCACAAGTCCGTAAGTGTCGAAGAAAAATCCTCGCAGCCCTGTTCTGCACGGGTGCGATCACCCTCGCCTCGTGCGCAAGTCAAAAGGACTCCGTCCGTCTGGTTGATGACCCGGACGATCACGGCGGTTCATCCCTGCCTTGGAGCCGGCAGGAGAAATGGGAAGTGGCGCCAGACGCCAACGCGCTCGGGCCAACCTCGTCGAGCGATGCTCGCCGATAGACTCTGGCGACGCCCGTGGAACAAACAGAACCTTGGGAAACGCGTCGGCAATTCGCAGGCCACCGATCCCCGCTAACATCCGAGCCCGGATTATACAGATTTTATCTGCAGTTAATTGCAGATTTTTGGGGCCGAATTCTCGTTAGGCGTATGAAAACCTTCGCTGTTGCAATACTCACGTTTGGACTTGGTCTTGTCACTGGTCTGCAGATTGGCAATCACTTCATTGTTGGCACGGTTCGTAACCAATTTCGTTCCAGCAGCGCTCAGCACCAAAGCCTCGCATTAGTTAGCGTACATGCGTTGGACGAGCTCCAGACAGGTCATGTCGAGAGCGCAAAATCGTTCTTGGCTCGCGAGGTCGGTTATTACTACCGCAGTATTCAGCAGTTTGATCCGCCCTCTCCCCAAAAACAGGAATTGCTTCACCACATCGAAGCCAGCAGCGCTAGTTCTCCAGAATTAAAGGATGCTCTCAGCAGGAAGACTCAGTGAAATTGTCACACTTTACGCCTAACCAGTCGATGGAGCGAACCGCCGCCGGCCTTGTATCCACGACTTGCGTGACTAGAACCCGAGCGCTGCCATCGACGCTCACCCTCGGCGGCGGTCGCTCATCTCACTCTCGTTAGACGCCAAGATCGGATCAGCTTGGGACTCACAAATGAAAGCAGTCGTTAAGGGCGTTGGGATGCGATGATCGCGTCTCCAAACGTCGCTCAATCCCAATCTGGACCGAGCCTGCTCGGAACTTGGCGACTAGTATCGTATGAAGCACGCGATTCGGAGGGTCGGGTCCATTACCCATTGGGCGAAAATGTGTCCGGCTTGCTTGTCTACGACGGCGGCGGCAACATGTCCGCCCATGTCATGAGAAACGACCGCCCCTTCTTTGCTGCAAAGGATCCCGCTCGCGGCACAGATGCGGAACTCCGTGCGGCATTTGAGGATTACGGTTCTTATTTCGGCACCTACACCATTGACCAGGCGAGGCAAACTGTGACACATCAAGTTCGAGGTGCTTGGTATCCGAATTGGATCGGCCACGATCAGGTCCGTCATTTCAAGTTCGACGGCAGTCGCCTGTTATTGTCCACTCCGCTGCTCATATGGGATGGGCAATCATTCGAGTACGTTTTGACTTGGGGACGTATCTCATGAACACGATTCGCCTTGCAAGAGCTCCGACTGAAGTCGCGAGCTGCCTAACCCCTATGAAGGGTGTCAAGTGTGGCGTGCGAGTGTGGTAGATGGGTGGTTAGTTCATAAGGCTTGTTGAGCGAGATTGAAGGTTTTCTCTGGAGCGCTTCCTCTTCCTCTTACTCACTGAGAGTTTTCCAGTGGTTCATACTCCTATCCGTGCATGCGACCGCAGTCGCAGCAGCAATTTGATCAATGCGATCAGATGGAAGAGGAACGCAAGGGCGGCCCAATCTAAGCCGACGCTCGCGGAGGTCGGAGCAGGTTAGGCACCGGGCAGCGCCCACGTTCCAAAGTGGTTTTATTTTTTCCCTAGGCGTGGTCTCCTTTCTGTTCCCCTCGAACTTGTATTAATTGATTAATCCCAACTCTTCAGCGCGGAGCCGGCCGGTTTGATGCGCCATAGATCGACGGCCAGTTGGCGCGCTACGGCCACGATCGCTTTTTTGCGTGCCGCCCCGGTGGCGAGGGCGCCTTTAGCCAGGATCTGTCGCCATTTGCGCACCGGTTTATAGTTGGGCTGGAACCGAACCAGGCGCCAGGCCAATTCCACCAGCGCAGCGCGCAAACGCGGGTTGCCGTGTTTGGTCACGCAGCTTTGCAGTCGCGTATTGCCGCTGGAGTATTCGCCGGGGCAGAGCCCGGTGTAGCTGGCAATCTGGCGCCGATTGTTGAAGCGGTCCCAATCGCCGATCTCTCGATCGATGATGACCGAGGTCATTTTGCCAAGGCCGCGCGGTGGCTCTGCATTGGCGGCGTTTTGCAATTGGCGGGTGAGCTGGTCGATCTTCTCCTGCAGCAAGAGCACAACAGGCTG
>QHNK01000045.1 GCA_003218415.1 Verrucomicrobiota bacterium
CGGGCATCTTCCCGCGCGCGTCGCGCCGCTTCGTGAGCTTTCATCACCGCCCCACGAATGATGCCGCGTTGCCCGTCGCCCAATTGCTCCTTCAACTGTTCTTTCAATTCTTGCATTTGCTGGCCGAGATCGCCCGTCTCGTCGAAATCCCAATGCCAATCGAGGTTTCCTCCAGGAATCATGGAGTGACGCTGTGGCGCTTCTTTTTTGGCAAGCTTAGCGGTGATCTTTTGCTCCTTGCCCTTGCGCAAGATTGTGAGCGTCACCTCTGTGCCTTCAGGGAAAGTCTGCAGCAACCTTCGCAATTGGCTCGGTTCGATCAGAATCTGGTCGTTCAACATCTTGAGGATGTCGTTCTGCTGGACGCCTGCCGACGCGGCAGGGCTGTTCGGCTCCACATAATCGACGACCAACCCAAGGCCTTTAGCCAAACCGAGTTGTTCACTGACTACATCCGGCACCTGCGATGTCTCTACACCGAGATATGTCACCGGGACCTTCGGCGCTTTCTCATGATGACCTGGCACCCCTGGCGGCCCTGGTGGATGGGGCGGAGCAGGCGGTTCTGGCGGCGCGGGTGGTGTTTGAGCAAGCCCTGAGATCGGCAACAAGCCGATGGCTGCGATTGTAGCGATGGATTTTATTTTCATAGCTTTGTTTGTTAACATCATTGACCCGAAACCGGAATGAGGACGACTTCCTCGCTGGGGTAAGAAACACGAAGTGATGCGCCAGTCGTCGGATTACGCCACTGCCACGTCTGATGCGTCTGGTAACGAAGGCGGCGCAGCGGTTGCTCTGAGCCTCGGGCAAACTGCAATCCTTCGTCGCGCGTGTTATAGACGACCTGCGTCGCGCCAGCAGGAATAAATCGATTGGAGGACGTGGATCCCCGGACTCCGATCCCATCACGCTGGGCAGGGAGGATCGGTCTTTTTTCGGGCGCAGGTGAAATTTGCGCGATCTTTTCGCGTCGCTCCTGCCGGCGTTCCAAACTGATTGCCGCGAACAAAACCAAAACCGCCGCGGCCGCGAGGCCGATGCCTAACGAGAACCAATTGTAGGGCAACCGCTCCGGTTGCCTGGCAGGCGAAGCGCCTGCCCCAGAATCCATCAGAGCTTCCTCGACCCGCTCAAAGAGGATCGGCGAAGGCCGCGCTGGTCGCAGGTTTCTCAGTTCATTCTCAAGCTCGGAGAAATCGTTCATTGTGGTTGCAAACTTTTCTTCAGGTTGGCTAACGCATACCGATAACGCGATGCGGCAGTGTTCTGAGAAATTCGCAGCGCGCCGGCGATCTCGCTAAAGGTCAGTTCGTTCCAAATCTTCAAGACGAGCACCTCCCGTTGATCGTGCGGCAAGGAACCCACCGCCGCAGCCAGCGCCGATTGCGTTTCATCTTCCCATTCAAACTGCGGCTCCATGGCTGGCTCGGCTTCGGCAAAAGCACTCGCCTCGCGTCGCGCGCGGCGTCTGTCGCGACGGATAAAATCAAGAGCAATGGAGCGCACGGCGGCGTAAAGCAACGCGCGGCTTTCGATGCTGTGATTTCGCCTCCAGAATTTGACGAAAGCTTCCTGGACAACGTCTTCCGCGTCGGCCGCTGATTGCACCCATTGCCGGGCAAAGAGCAGCAACCCCGGAGCAACTTCAGAAAAGCAACTCTTCCAATCCTCATGGCTGGCGACATTGTCCATGACCTTTTCACGGTCTTTACATTCAAGACGCTGCCAAGTGCAGGTTTTGTCTACACGTGCGATTTTTCCCGACCGGGGAAGAAATCTTGCCAGGGAAAGTTCGCTTTCAATTTCGCGCGTAGGCAAAGTTACGCCACCTTTCCGAAGCCCAATGAAGAGTCTAAGGCCGTTGCTGCTCGCGTTCACATTTGCGATTTCAACCCTGAATACAACGCCAGCGACCCCAGGTTCGCCGGGGCGCGCGACGAATGTCGAAGTCGCGCCGCCGCCGGCGCAGGGAAAACTTTATCACGGCTTTTACTGGGGCGGCGTTGGAACCAACAACCACGACCCAACTGAACACGATGTCACGCCGGCGGATGTCGCGCGGTACGAACGAGCGGTCGGCAAACGAACTGCTTGGATCTATTTTTCAGATAACTGGTTTGAGTCTCGAAGATTTCCAGCCGCGACGTGTAACTGGATCCGCGATCTCAACAAAATTCCGTATATCCGGCTGATGCTCCGTTCCAACGTCGATCAAAGACATTCGGAGAAAACTTTCTCGCTTCGGAAAATTATCGCTGGCGCCTTTGATGCCGATCTTCGTGCCTGGGCGCGCGAGGCGAAGGATTTCGGTTCGCCAATTTTGATTGAGTGGGGAACAGAGCCGAACGGAGACTGGTTTAGCTGGAACGGCAGGTGGAACGGCGGCCAAAGGGACGGTCCAACGCGTTACGTTGCCGCTTACCGCCACATTGTCGATCTGATGTGCGTCGAGGGCGCGGATAATCTGCAGTGGGTCTGGCATGTGAACTGGCTGGATCAGCCCGAGCGAAAATGGAACGCATTCGAGAATTACTTTCCCGGCGCAAACTATTGCGATTGGGTCGGCCTCAGTGCATACGGCCCAACGACGCCTATGACTCGCGATGGCACGGAAAGTTTCGCGTTCAAAATGCGTAACGCCTATTCACGCCTTGTGAAAATTGCGCCCGGCAAACCGATGGTTATCGCCGAGTTGGGTTGCGATCTACACAACCGGCGTGTCAACGCGGCAAACTGGGCAAAAGCCGCCCTCGAGAATCTATTCTCAAATCGATGGCCCGGTATCGTTGGCTTTTGCTGGTGGAACGAAGGCTGGCAAAACGACGATCACAAAGAACACGACACCGACATGATCATTCTTCACGATCCCGGGCTTACGAGCGTCTTTCGAGATCAGTTTGCGAAGTACCAGGACAAGATTCAGGAGACCCAAGTTAAAATGACGAATGACAAATGACGAATGAAGTCCGGCCGCCCACTTGAGCGCTGCGTGTTTGCCCGGAGGCGAGGAACACGCATGCTGGCATCGAATTCGAAAGTGTTGTGATTCCGACTGAATATCACCGCTTTGGAATCGCTCGTAAAATCAGATCGCCTAACCAGTCGGGATGCGCGACACCGGCGCGATATGCATCGAGCGATTCCACTGACGAATTCACACGGAGGTTGCTGTAGAATCCATCGGCGTTTTGCCAGCGCTCGTGCCAGTAAAGCGCCGCTTTAATGCGCGGATAGCGCGTGCGAAACAGCTTAAGCGCCTCTTCGATCCACTTGGCTTTGCCCAGCCCGCCGCCTTCGGTTGAATGTGGGAACTCGCCGGTCGCCCATTCGGCAATCATGATGGGCTTATGCGGATCGAGCTTGCACATTTCCTCGTACGGCCAGTCCACAAGTGACGGAATATCAGGATTGGGCTCGTCTTTGTATTGCTGGCCGTAAACGCTCAGGCCAAGCCAATCGACGTAATCCGAGCCGGGATAATAGGCGGGAGCGCAGTTCCAAGTTTCGTACGGATATGGATAATTGTTAGTGTGAAACATCCACTTGATGTTTGATGCGCCGCGCGCGCGAACACGATCCACCACGTAGCGATAAGCCGCTTTAAATGTTTCGGGACCTTTCCAATCATTGTGCTCCGGATTCCATTGACTCCCGCCGTAATAAGTTCCCGACCACGGAAACCAGGTCCCGTTCATTTCGACGCCAAATACCACGATAAATGGATGGCCGAAATCCCGAGCCGCGTCTGCCCACTTGTCGATGTAGGCGTCCCATTTGCCTGCGACAATCTCAGTCAAACTGAACTTGTCTGGCGCGCGATCTTCCTCATACGGCTTGTCCCAAGGCGACCAAAAAACAAGCGGCAGTGACCCGTGTCGCCAGATCACATTGAGATTGTCCACAGGAAAATTTTGTTCACCCCAATAGCTCGAGGAAGCAATGATCGCCTGATGTTTGCCGACCATCTGCTCGAAATCTTCGATTGTCTCCAGCGTCACGTCATCCTCTTCGTCGCCAAAGTCCATGAACGCGCCCGTGTAAGCGCCGCGCTCGGGAATCACAACCTCAACCGGGCCATTTGGATCGACTTGTGCAACCGCGACGTGTTCGCGGCATCCGGTCAGCGCCAAAGTCAATCCGATTAGTGCCGCAGTGACCCTAACAACTGCATCGACGCGCATTTGAGTTTGCAAGTTCTCTGCAACGCGGACGTTGTCCAGCATCCGCTAGGCTGTTCGCATTGGCATTTGATGTTGAGCCGAAACACTTCCCTGGCCCAGGAATTCTCCTTGACCGGGGAATCTCGAATGTGAGAACAGAAGACCTCCAGTTCACGGAGGAAATGAAGACAAAAATTCTCACGTTTTTGGTCCTGTCCTTTATATCGGCCGCTTTTGCGGAGGACTTCAAAACCCTTAACGGAAAAGAATACAAAGACGCCACTGTGAGTCGCGTCGAACCCGATGGCATTGTCGTCAAGACCAAGTCAGGAATCTCAAAGATTCAGTTCGCTGAACTGCCGAAAGAAGTCCAGGAACGCTTTCATTATGACCCGCAAAAGGCCAACGCACACGTTGCGGAGCAGGCTGCAAATTACACGGCATATCAAAAGCAGCAGGAAGAGGCCCAGCGTGAACGAGAGAACGCGGCAGCAAAGCAGAAGGCGGTTCTTGTCGAACAAGAATCAACCAAAAATCGGACGCAGACTTTGCAAGCTCGGTACGACGAGCTTCAGAAACAAGAAGACGACTTGCTTCTTCAGATCGGCGAGGCGAAGCAGCCCGGACCTGCATACTATGGTGGTAAGAACAATAGGACTTTGCTCCACCACCCGAACCCGCAAAAATCGCAGCTACCACTTTTGCAGAGTCATCTCAGCGACGTCCGGCGCGAAAAAGGTGAAGTCAGAAAGCAATTGGAGAAAGCGCAGCGCTAGCATTAAAAAGCGACGCGAGGACGCGCGCGCACTCCAAAAGCTTTCGCGAAACGAGATTGATCGCTCGATGAATTTCGCACGGAGTGCCTTGAAAGTGCGATGCGTCGTCGCATCGCTTTTTTTTGCCGCGATTGCCCTTGTCCAACTGGCATTGGAAACAGACGCGCGTGCCGATGAGAAGCCAATTGTGATTTCCACCACGGTTCTTGCAGATCATCCCGTAAACCAGTGTGCGCCAGGCCAGGCGTTGGGCGCGGGCGTGGACGGTCACGAGAAAGGCGATTGCGCTCGGATGTTTACGGACAAGAACATCGAGCAAATGCTGTCAGCTGGGTTTGGGCCACTGACATATCGGCTGCGCACCGAGCTTGCTGGTGAAGTCTGGCATTGGAACCCGCAGGGCACGTGGTCCGATCCGGTTCACCAATGCGGATATTGGACCTCAGACGATTCGCTTGGCGAACCGATCAACGTCTCCTACGGCTATCATTTGCCACGGCGAGGAAACACCATCGATCAGGCGAATGATGACGGCTATTCCCGTATCGCAGACGGCGACAACGATTCATTTTGGAAAAGTAATCCGTATCTGGATTCGCATTTCACTGCGGAATCGGATGATGGACATCCGCAGTGGGTGGTGATCGATCTCGACGCGCGCAAACCAGTCAACGCCATCCGCATTCTTTGGGGAACGCCGTACGCCACACAATATCGCGTTGAGTACTGGCCGGGCGACGATCCAATGCATTTGCACCCCGATGACGATGAGGACTGGCAGCCATTCGCACATGGAAATGTTGATCATGCTCACGGCGGCGATGAGCTCATTCGACTCGCTGAGCGTCCAAGTTCGGTCCGATTCGTGCGCATCGTAATGAGCCATAGTTCGCGAACCAGCTCGCAACCATCGAATGACATTCGCGACCGGCTGGGGTTTGCCATTCGTGAGATTGAACTCGGGAAAATCGAGAAGCGCGGCCGTTTTCACGATTACGTCCGCCGTGCGTCCGACCGACATCGACAGACGGTCATTTACGTGTCATCCACTGATCCATGGCATCGCGCAGAAGACATTGACTCCAGCATCGAACAGCCGGGAATGGATTTCATTTTGCATAGCGCGCTCACGAACGGATTGCCCGTGCTTGTGCCGGTGGGCGTTTTGTATGACACGCCAGAGAACGCCTCCGCCGAGATCAATTATCTGCTGCGACGGAATTATGATTTGGAAGGAATCGAACTAGGCGAAGAACCCGACGGGCAATGGGCTTTTCCAGAGGATTATGCCGCGCTCTACGCCGGAGTCGCTCGCCAGCTCACCGCGCTTAATCCGCGTCTAAAGCTCGGAGGACCAAGTCTGCAAAATTTCGAGGAGCGACTGCTGACGTGGGCGGACGCTTCCGGCAATCGTTCCTGGATGAATCGATTTCTGAAATATGTCCGAAATGCCGGGGTGCCGTTCGATTTTTTTTCGTTTGAGTTTTATCCGTTCGACAACATCTGCGCCGACGCTGCGCCGCAGCTGCTTCAAATTCCGTCGCGCCTTCGCTCAGTCTTGGCCAGCTTGCGCGCCGACGGCGTGCCTTCTGATCTCCCGTGGCTTATGACCGAATACGGCTATTCGGTTTTTGCCGGACGCCATGAAGTGGACCTCCCGGGCGCGCTTTTCAATGCAGACACAGTCGGAGCGTTCCTCACGCTCGGCGGTTCCAAGGCTTACCAATACGGGTACGAGCCAAACTATCTCCAAGACGAGCTCAAATGTTCCTGGGGGAATCTAATGATCCTCCAGTTGACTCCAAAAAACGATCAACCGAATCACCTATCCGCCTACTATGCTGCGCAGCTGATCACAAAAGAATGGATGCAGCCAACGAACGAGCCGCACGAAATATTCCCCGCAACCATCAACCAGAAGAAGTCGAAGGCATCATCCGCGGTCAGCGTCTATGCGGCGCATCGGCCAGATAATCAATGGGCGCTTCTTGCAATCAACAAACATCCAAACCGCACGGCTCAGCTCAATGTGGAGTTCAAAATTCCCGGCGCACGGCAGCCCGTTCGTTTTACGGGCCAGGTCGAGCTAATTCAATTTTCGCGACAGCAATACGCCTGGCAACAGGAAGGGCCGAACGGCCACCCCATCCGAAGTCTGCCACCTGCGCACTTCACGCGCGAAGCATCGCCATCCTACAACCTGCCGCCGTATTCGCTCACCGTTCTGCGCGGAAAACTTTCAGACTAATGTATCGCATCTCGCGTGCGACCTACTTACGGCCTAACGAGACAAAAGATCAGCCACCCAGCACTAGCCGTCTAACCTGATCGCCTGATGGGGCTTGCCGCCTTGCCTGGAATTCGATGCGGACGAGGCCGGCGTTTCATTTGCCGAAAATTCCCGAAAACCACCCTTTTCTCTGGGTCTTCAAAGCTTTCTGGAACTCCTCCTTCACAAAATTGGGGTCCCTCGCGTGAGCCATAGCGTCCATGAGACTGATGCGCTCAGCCAGAAGCAACTCGATAAGACTAACGTCCACGGTATGCATGCCGTCCGCAGCGCCGATTTGAATTAGTCCCGGTATCTGCGAAAGCCGGCCGGACCGGATACAGGCCTCGATTCCCGAGTTCACCGTCAACAATTCCGTGGCCAAAATCAGGCCTGCCTGGCCGCTTCGCGGCAGGAGATACTGACATACCACTCCCAACAACGACCACGCAAGTTGGGCACTGACGAACTGCTGACCCTCTTTTGGAAAGGCATCAATAATGCGCCCGATAGCCGTTGGCGCATCGTTCGTGTGCATGGTACCAATCACGAGGTGCCCTGTTTCCGCCGCCGTAATCGCAGTTTGCATCGTGTCCGTGTCCCGCAACTCGCCCACAAGAATGACGTCTGCATCCTGTCTCAAGGCGTTTTTGAGCGCTGACGCGAAGCTAGTTGCGTCGGAACCAATCTCGCGCTGGTTCACCAGGCTTCGCCCCTGCGAATGAACAAATTCGATCGGGTCCTCAATACTGATGATGTTGACGGAACGCCGTCTGGCTATCGTTTGGGCCATGCTCGCCAGCGTTGTGCTCTTGCCTTCACCGCTCGCGCCAGTCACCAGTATCAGGCCGGCTCTCTCGTCACACCAGCGATCCACCACGGGAGAGTGTCCCAAGGACTTTAGATCGCCGACCTCAGAAGGGATACGTCGGAAATTGGCCTCAATCGCGCCTGACACATAGCACGCATTTCCGCGATAGCGCCCGAGGTCACCGACCTGCAACGCGAAGTCAAGCTGCCATTCGTTTTCCAGCTTCGCCCGTTGTCCCTCCTTCAAGGTATCGATCACCAGTCTCCTTGTGTCCTCCGCCGACAGTGGCTCTTCCGTCAGCGGCTGGATAACACCAGCGACCCGCAACATCGGTGGCGCCCCCACTGTCAAATGAAGATCAGAAGCCCCCCGCTCGGCCGCAAGCGCCAGAAAATCGATCAAGTCATGTTCCTTCATATGGGTTCAAATTGTGCGGAGGACTTGTCTAGCCGATTCCCCTCATGGCGCGACGAAGCTCGGATTCATTGCTGACTGAAGCCATGGCAGTCGCTTCCGTGATGACCTTGGCTTGGAGGGCTTTGAGCGTCGATTGCAAAAATGAAACGGCGGTAGGATCCGATCCGCGGGAGATATACTGATCGATGTTCTGCAACTCTCGTCTGGCGATCCAGTCGCGCATGGCACCCGCATTTTCGACGTGTTCCACCAGCAAATGCAAGCCTCCGTCAGCAGATTGAACCAGCTTCTGGCACAGAACGCCAGAAAGCTGGTTTGCCAGAAGGTTCACACCATGCTTCTCGTCCTGGGCTGGGAAAAGATTCAGATAGCGCTCCATCGTGTCCGCAACTCTCTCCGAATGCAGGGTCGAAACAACGAGATGTCCGGTTTCCGAAGCCTGCAGCGCCGTCAACGCAGTTTCGTAATCCCGGATCTCACCGACAAAAATGACATCCGGCGCCTGACGAAGGGCGCTCCGCAATCCGATCGCAAAAGTGCCGGTGTCGCGTCCGACCTGTCGCTGGGTGAAATGACAGCGCTTGCTGGTGAACTGATACTCGACGGGATCCTCGATCGTCACTATATGTCGCACCAGGTTCTCGTTCATCCATTGAAGCAGGGACGCGATGGTGGTGGATTTGCCTGAGCCGGTTGGTCCCGTTATAAGAATCAGGCCGTGCTCGCGAGCGCCCCATCGGGTCAGGAGCCATTCGGGCGCTCCGAGCGCTTTCAATGTAGGCACTTTGGTCTTGATGCGGCGCAGGACCGCACCGAGGCGGCCCATGGTGCGGTGCAGGCTCACGCGGTAGCGCGTATGCGTGCGCGAGACGAAGCCGGTGTCGCGATCCCTGTCGCCGTCGCCTTGCGCGTTCGCGCCGCACGCCTGCCAGAATGCGGTCATGTGCGCGAGCGACATGGGTTCCTCGCCAAGGACGATGATTTGTTCATTGATCTTAAGCCGCGGTACCTCGTCCTCCTGAAGGAAGACGTCGCTCGCCTCCTGCTGCTCCGCGGCGTCGAGAATGCTGTCGAATTTTTGTTCCATGGCTCTCGCAACTTCTACCACGGCGCGGAGACGTGGCAAGCGTTGCTGACTGATCTGGAAGCTGCGCAAGAGGTGTTTTTGCTCACTTGCTGCGGGAAGGGCTTTGGAAAGAGGCGGGTTGGGTTTCTCGGTCTATTGAAAGTGATGCAAATGTTGATTGTTCTGAGTTGACCGTGCCTCAGCCCTGGCTCTCCGAATATGTTGATTCTGTGCCGGGAGTCATTGGCGTGATTGTGGTGCTAACGAGAATAAGATCAGCCACCGCTGATGGAAGCGAGCTTTGCTAAAAGTAGAGGCGGTTTCGTGAAAGTAAATCCGGTCATCGCAACGGCCAGCGGTTAGCTTGAGCGCTTTGTTAGATGACGGGTAAATCGTCATTGATGAACCAGACTTTTAAGCCACGGAAAGTAGTGCTGAAAGAAGCTAACCGCCTCGGGATCCTGGTGCAGGCCCGAGACCGTATGAACTCCGACAGCGGCACCGCCGAATGCGTAATAGCCACAAGCGCCGCCGCCGATGGCGATGGCCCCAATCGCACCTCCACCGAAGGCGATACCCCCAATCGCAAGACCGCCAAGTGCAACCAGGACGCCGATGGCACCTCCGCCGAACGCAACGAGGCCAATGGCAAGACCGCCGACCGCGACAATACCACGTGCCAAGCCGCCACACGCTAGCCAGCCGGTCGCCATGTCGCCCACGGCGAAGATCGCGCGAGCGTGTCCACGCATCTCCCCGCGTTCCAGATCTGGACCGATAGCAATAGCCCATAGCGGCAAGCCACAAAATGTGTGTGAGGACTGGCGGCGTATGCTCTTAAAGGGAACGCTTGAGAGCCCGGGAGAAGATAAAAGCTGGCTCTTTGCTTTGGCGAATTCCTCGGCGCTCAGGACTCCGTCGGCGTGGAGTTTGGATAGTCGTTCAAGTTCTTGGGCGATGTTCATGCGGAGGCGATCGAAGACATCTAACGAGACGGAGCTGAGCCACCGCTGGCGAGAGCGAGAGTTGCTTTTACTTCATTGTTCATAATTCATCCTTCAACCTTTGAGTACGCCGGCCAGCGGTTGGCTGGAGCGCATAGATGACATGGTGGGGATTGTCGGGTGCGGGTTTTGGACCTACACCCGGCAATATGAATAGTGTTTATCACACTGAGTTGTCCTCACACGAGGGAACCCGCCGCCAGTTTAATGGCGGCAAAGCCGACATCAAGCTTGGGATTGATGTGCACCAGGATTTTTACGTGGTGGTCGAGCAGGTGGATGGGAGCAATCCCAAGCCGCCGCAGCGTTTTCAAAAGCAAGCGTTTTTGCATTGGGCGACCAAGCTCAAGCAGAGCGGTGCCGAAGTGTACGCTGTGTATGAAGCGTGCGGTTTTGGTTTTACTCTGCAGCGCCAATTGAGCGAACTGGGGATCCATTGTTACGTGGTCTGTCCACAAAAGTTGGATGAACAAAACCGGCGGGTAAAGACTGACGGGCTCGATGCCAAGGCGCTTTGTTTGAAGTTGGACCGCTTCGTGGAAGGCAACCGCCATGCCCTGGCACTGGTGCGCGTGCCCAGCGAAGAAGAGGAACAGGCCCGGGCGTTGCATCGAGAGCGCGAGCAGCTCGTCAACGTGCGCAAGGTGTTGGAAGCGCAGGGGCGCAGTCTTTTGGTCAATCACGGGATGGAGCCGGTTCAAGGGTGGTGGAAAAAGCGCGCCTTTGCGACCTTGGCCGCGCCGGAATGGATCAAAGAGTTGTTAGGCA
>QHNK01000178.1 GCA_003218415.1 Verrucomicrobiota bacterium
TACTCCATCAGCTTATGTGAGGTCCTTCGCTCCGCTCAGGATGACAAAGTTGCGTTCACGCCGAGCGCGTGTAAACTCCGCGTCCGCTTTCAACGTTTCGGTGCTAAACGTTGCAACGATATAACTTTTGTAACGAATCGCGCCTTTATTCATGCTCGCCGCCAACGATCTTCGCAGAGGAATGGCCATAAAATACAACGGCAACCCTGCCATTGTGCTCGAAGTGCATCATCGCACGCCGGGGAATTTGCGCGCGTTCGTCCAGGCGATCATTCGCTACATCAACACCGGCAAGAGCGCCGATGTCCGGTTTGGTTCGACGGACAAGGTGGAGTTGGTCGAGATCGAGCGAAAAGCGCTCGAGTTCAGTTACAATGACCGCAATGGCTATCATTTCATGGACCCGGAAACGTACGACACGATCACGTTGCAGGAAAACCTGATCGGCGACGCGAAACATTACCTGGTGGAAAATCTTTCCGTGCAGGTCCTCTACGCCGAAGGCAAACCAGTGCAGGTTGAGTTACCTGCCTCGGTGGGTTTGAAAGTAGTCGAATCGCCGGAGGGCGTGCGCGGCGATACCGCCAGCAACGTAACCAAGCCGGCAAAGCTGGAGACCGGCAAGACCATCAACGTCCCGCTTTTCATCAAGGAAGGCGAAACGATCAAGATCGACACGCGCACCGGCGCGTACATGGGACGAGCGTGAGGATCGCGTGATCGCTGTAGGGCGAGCGCTCCGGTCGCTCAATCTGGCATGCGGCGCGCCTGCCCTACAATTTATGCGCGTCATCAGCGTTACGTGTCACGCCGGAGGGTGGCGTAGGCGGATCAGCGGTTCCGTCTTGCTTTTCTCGTCGTAACGCTGCGTAATCTGCGGCAACTTTGGCTGCACTAAAGCGAAGAGCGAAGAACAATCGCGGAAAGCGTAAAGGACGCCGCACTCAAAAAATCGTCCGCAATGTTGCGCGGACGGGGCGAATCGTGCCTGCGTTCGAGCCGCTGACGGTGCCGACGCGCTGGTTGAAATTTGTGTTTGCGATTTTTCTGCTGCCTTGCTGCGCAATTCTTAGTCAGACATTTTTTACAGCTTTCGCGCGCGCGACCGTGACGCAACGGCTCTGGGCGGGCGAGGAATTTTGGTTCTTTTCATTGGGCGCAGTTCTGTGGCTAATCGCTTTCTTCGGTCTGCCGCGACCAATTCTGATTTACGTCTTCGGACACGAGCTTACTCATGCGCTCTGGGTTTGGTTTATGGGCGGACGCGTTAGCCGGTTTCGGGTGAGTAGTGATGGCGGACATGTTGTGACCAGCAAGGCAAACTTCTGGATCGCACTGGCGCCTTATTTTTTTCCGATCTACAGCATTCTCGTAATCGCCATTTACGGCGTGCTCAGCCTTTTTCTGAACATGCAGCCTTATGGACGCTTGCTTTACGCTCTCGCCTCACCACAAATTACCTTTGCAAGGTTCGGCACGGATTTGGTGACAAACCTCAGCACCTTTTCCCGGTGGATGGTCGATCTTTTCCAAGGCTCAGCGCATAACTTGTAGACGTTGCCCTGCTTGGCCGCCGTAGCTAAACGCGAAGCCGGGTGGGCGACGAGCTGCCCGTGAAGAATTCCCAGTCCGGCGCTTCGCACAGCGAAGCGGCTACAGGTTTGTGATCGCCGCGAAGGGCAGGACCGACAATGCGTCGGCAAGGTTTGCCTGTCGATCCCGCAGGGGAATAGGGTGGCAGGTGAAGAGATCGTGGGCATTATTGAGCGAAAGCGTTTCGGGAAATTCGATTAACGTCTCTTTCCACAATTCACCAATCGGCGGAAACCCAACGCGCGAAGAAAGTCGTGGCGCGATTACGACAATCCATTTTTCTGCCAAACGCCGGGCGAAACTGACGCAACATTCCGCGAATGTTCCGCTCGCGCGAATCGGCAGATATTCGCCTTGCTGGAAAATATCAGCGTGTCCGCAACGAAAGCGCAGCACTCGCTGGGTCAGAAACAATTTCATTCGGCCATCCGGCCACGTCTGCGTCAGTTCGTCGGGCGTTGTGCTCGGCAACGCGCCGAGCATTTCACGTCGCAGACTGTAATCGACGGAACGCCGGTTATCGGGATCGACCAGGCTGTAATCCCAAATCTCGTTGCCCTGATAAATATCGGGCACGCCGGGTAAGGTGAGCTTCAACAGCGTTTGGGTGAGCGAATTGATCGCTCCCAAGCGCGCAATCTCTTTCGCAACCGGAAGGAAGATCGGCAGAAACTTGTTGCGGGGAGCTGCCTCCAGGATTTTCGCGACGAAATCGCGCATCGCAGCGTCCCATTCTTCATTTGGCTGTATCCAACTCGTATTGATCTTCGCCTCGTGCAGCGCCTTTGCCATGTAAGCTTGAATTCTCTCGACGTACTCCTGCGTTGCGGCAGATTCTGGTTCGCCATCTACTCGGATTGGCCAGGTCCCCAGCAGAGTTTGATAAAGCAAGTATTCCTCGTTTGCGTCCGGCGCTTCCAAGTCATTGATCATTCGTTTCCAACGGCGATTCGCCATGCGCCAGCGTTGCAACAAACGGCGCCAAAGCTCAGGGATTTCGGAAATGGCCACGATTCGCGCACGCACATCTTCACTGCGTTTTGTGTCGTGCGTTGAAGTGGCGAGCAAGGTGGCCGGCCAATTGTGTTGTCGATCCATGTTCTGCTCATGAAACACATCAATGCTCGACCCAAACTGTTCCGGCTCGCCGCCCACTTCGTTTAGCGCTATGAGCCGGTTGTAAATGTAAAACACGGTGTCCTCGAGTCCCTTGGCCATGATCGGCCCCGTGGCCTGCTGAAATTTCAAAACGAAATGCGTGTGCGCGGCGCGTTCGGCAGCGCCAAGGTTCGGCGGGAAACGAAAGAGCAGCACCTCGCGCAAATAATTGAAGATCGACTCGTCCATTCCCGGGTTGCGGCGCTTGGCCGCGGCGATTGCGCGCTCGATAATTTGTCGATCTTCATCGTTCACAGGCTGATCGGGCTCGAGATAAGCGCGATAAACAGGAAAGCAGGCGATGGTCTCGCGCAGCGCGCGCGACAGCGCCTCGAGCGTGAAATCGCGATACCATCGGTTTTGCTCGGAAAGCCGGTCGAGCATGTTCCCCAGAACATCGACATCGTTCGCCAGGGCCAGTTTCATCACCTGCAGCTTTTTTGCGTACAGCAGATGGCCAAAGGGAACTGAGTGACCGATGAAACGATGAAATGTTTTTGTGATCGCCGTTTCGGCCGACGAATCGACCAGCAACTGCGTCACTTGACTCGCAAAGTCGTAACCCGTGGTTCCATGCACGCGCCACTCCTTGCGCAATGTTTCGGAGCCGGTGAGAATTTTTTCCGCCAGCATGTAAATCGCGCGCCTATCCTTGGGCAATCCGACCCCGAGCGCTTTCGCGCAGCGCTGCTGAAGCTTTTCGAAATATTCGCGCGGCAAGTACAGGCCATCCGGATGATCGATGCGGAGCCCTGTCACTGCGCCTGCGCTTACCAAATCGAGAGTTAGCCGGTGAACGGCGTCAAAGACCTTTGGCAACTCGACCCGAATTGCGGCGAGATCATTTACGTCGAAAAAACGGCGGTAATTGATTTCTTCGGCCGCGACGCGCCAAAACGCCAACCGATACGACTGCGCGTTAAGCAACTGGTCCAGCGCATCGAAACTGCGTGGGTCGCCCGCCTTTCCATTAATCTGGGCCAGTGCCTTTTCGATTGCCTGTTGCGCTTGCGGCGCTTCCGCACACCGACGCTCGAGACGTCGTTTGATGATTTCTTTTTCGCGAATTCGTTCTGCGATTCGTTTTGGATCGGTTTCGGTGCGTTTCGGCAAATATTCGAGCGCAGTCAGAATGCTTTGCAGTTCCGCGTAAAAATCTTCGTCCTTTTGGTCGGCGAGGTTTTGTAATGCAATTTCCAGAACGTAACGATACGTGCCCGGCGCGATCGGCAGTCTCCGCTCGCCGTAGAGCAGATAAAAAGTTCCCTCTTCAAAGCGCACCTGCAGTTCGCTGCGCTCGAGGACGCGCCCGTATTGGTCGCTTAGAATTGGCAGAAGAACCTTGTCGTGCAGATCAAATTTTCGCGGTTGCCAGTCG
>QHNK01000185.1 GCA_003218415.1 Verrucomicrobiota bacterium
GAGGTGGCGAAAGCCAAATGAAAGCGAGCGTAGCGCTCGCTCGCTGGCGTGACGCTTGCACTCGTTAGGCAAGAGCGGAGTAGCTGAAAACGAACAATGTTGCCGATCCCGGGCACATCCTAGCTCGCGCATCTGGAGGAGAACATGGCTGCGGCCAAACTCCAAGTCAGTGCGGACGAGTGGAAGAGCATCGAGGATTTGGCGCGGACGAGTTGAATTGTTAAAGAGTTAAAAACGTTGAAGCGTTAAAGGGTTGAAGAGTTGAAGCGGAATTCTTTTCGGCTCGGGGCCGGCGCTGGATTTTCTAAAAGCTTAACGCATTCCTCGGCCTAATCGACCGCGCCGCAAAAAAGTGGCTATCGAAAAGGGAGAAGCAGCTTAACAATTTCAAGAAGGGGTTCAGATCACATGACTGCGAAATACTCGGGCATTGATGGATACGTTGGGAACACGCCGTTGATTCGGCTGCGACACCTGTCCGAACTGACTGGTTGTGAGATTCTCGGAAAGGCGGAATTCATGAATCCGGCCGGATCAGTGAAAGACCGAGCCGCCTACGGAATCATAACTGACGCGGAACAACAGGGTCGGCTTAAACCAGGCGCAACGATCGTTGAGGGAACCGCCGGTAACACTGGGATCGGTCTTGCCGTGATCGGGCGCGCCAGAGGGTATCGCACTGTTATTGTGATTCCGAATAATCAGTCGCCGGAGAAAATGCATTTGCTTCGTACGCTTGGCGCGGAGGTAAAGGCGGTGCCGGAAAAGCCGTACAAGGATCCGGAAAATTACAATCACATCGCGCGTCGCCTCGCAGAGGAGCGCGGCTGGTTCTGGGCGAACCAGTTCGATAACACGGCTAATCGCGATGCGCACTATCGTGGCACCGGCCCTGAAATCTGGAAACAAACCGAAGGCAAGGTTTCCTCGTTCGTCGCGGCCGTCGGCACCGGCGGCACGCTCGCCGGTGTGAGCGTTTACCTCAAGGAACAAAATCCGAAGATTGAGATCGTCTGCGCTGATCCGTATGGCGCGGCGATGTGGTCTTGGTTTACCAATGGCAATCTGGAGACGAACGACGGTGATTCTATTGCAGAAGGAATCGGTCAGGGCCGCGTCACAAAGAATATCGAAGGCATCGAGGTCGATCGAGCTTATCGCGTTCCGGATCAGAGCGGCCTGACGATCGTTTACCACCTTCTACGTGAAGAAGGCCTGTTCCTCGGCTTATCAAGTGGCATTAACGTTGCCGGCGCGGTACGTTTCGCCAAAGATTCCAGCCCGGGTCAAACCATCGTCACCATTCTTTGCGACTCAGGCCACAAATATCAATCAACGCTCTTCAATCGCGATTGGCTGGCTTCCAATCATCTCGATGCAGACCTTCCGCTGGAATCGGTTCTCGAGCGGTAGTCTCCCCTGGTTATCATTCTCGAGTTCGCGCTTGGCACTTAATTGCTTTGTTGCTGAAATGTCTGCCACCCCCAGCACAAGAAACATTTATTTATGGCTAAGAAATTCAAAAGTCTCCTGGCCGGACTGGCGGTCATCGGCGGCGCGGCGACGCTCTTTGCGCAAGGCGGGCCGAAGCCTGCCGAGGGGATGCTGATGCTGCAGGATAAGAATTATCCGCTGACGCATGCGCTCGCCTATGAGACGACCATCAACGAGGAGGAAGTGATCGCGGTGGTTTTGAGCGGCCAGGCGATTTCCAGCGAGAAGCTCAAGGAGGCGAGGGACGCGGAAAAAAGCAGCGGCTTCGCTGATTTTAAGCGGCCATTCCTTAAGTTGGATTTTGCGAAGGCGGGGCAGCTCAAGTTCTGGAGCGCTGCCGCTGGCGGCACGTCGCTCGGCAGGCGTGGCAGTGGTAACGCGACCGGGGAACTAAAATTGCAGGACGGCCGGGTCAGTGGCAAAGCCAGCCAGCCGAGGGACAGCGAGGGGATGTTTCCCACTGCCTTTGACGTCCGTTTTGATGTGGCGCTGCTCCGCGCCGGGGAATCGCTGCCGGCTACGGTTAAAAAAAAGCCGGGCCCGGCCGCTAACGTGAAGCCGTCGGTGACGGGCGTGTTCAAGGGGAACGGTAAAGAGGCGAAGGTGGCTCACGTGTCGGCACATTGGCGCGAACCCTTTAGTGGTAAGCCGTCGATCGTGCTGGTGTTCACTGAAAAGGATCATTCCAAAGATAAGAAGCCCGACTTTGACGCTGGGTTCGGCAAGTTCGGCAGCGCACTGATCATCTCGCTCCATGAAGACGGCGATATCTTTGGCTGTCAGGTCGTCCACACCGCGCATCAGAAGCAGGGCTTCAGCTCGATCGGCCAGATCAAGACAAACAATTTCGAGTTTGCGGACGGCAAAGTGCAGGGAGAACTGACTACCGATGGCCAGGCCGAAGTGTTCGGCGAGACATGGGAGGTCAACCTCAAATTTGTCGCGCCGCTTGGAGAGATCCCAAAAGAGTTTCAGGTCGCCGATTCGGAAAAGGTCGACACGGACGCAACGGACAAGTTGGCAGCAACCAAGGCGATGACTGAGCTCAGTGAAAAAGCCGCGCCCGAACCGGCGAAGGACAAACTCAACGCCAAGGACCTGGCCCTCACGAAAGATGCGTCCGACGTCGAGTACAAGGAGCTTGTTGAACACGTTCTCTTCAAGAGCAAGACCAACGTGAAAAGTGTCTGTGCCGAATTAGCCGCGAATCTCAAGGCCCAAGGCTGGACCAAGGACGGCAGCGATCTGGTCACGCCGGCCTCCTCAATTCTGAAGCGGAAACGGGGAGACGCTGAGCTCACGATTTTCGTGAAGCCTGAGAACGGAGGGAGCCAGGTGCAGATCTTCACCGAGGGCCTTTCTTGGGACGAAAAGTAAGCCGGTGGCGAGCAATGATTGACGAACACATTGAGAAGACCAAATCAGCTATTGAGTCTGCCGGAAATATCCCGGCCGATAA
>QHNK01000046.1 GCA_003218415.1 Verrucomicrobiota bacterium
TATAATTTGCGACTTGAAGGACTGATTCGTTACGGCGCTTCGCCACGCGCAACCATTTATCTGGCGCTCGGCGCGCGCGCCCATGCGTTCCTGAACGGGCGCGGGTATGTCACGCCCCAGGACGTAAAAAGCATCGGCCCCGATGTGTTGCGGCATCGGATCATCGTTAGCTACGAAGCCGAAGCCGAAGCGGTCACCAGCGAGACCATCATCGAGCGGATTTTTGCCGGCCTTCCTGTGCCGTGATCGGACCAACAGTGAGAAGTGATTGGTGAGAAGTGAGAAGTCGTTACCGGTGATTGCAAGATCGTTTCGGGATTTGAAAGTTTACGAGGCAGCTCGAGATGCAGCAGGAACCATATTCCTCTTGAGTCGCAAATTTCCTGTCGAGGAACGTTATTCCTTAACGGATCAGATTCGGCGAAGTTCGCGTGCGGCAAAAGCAATGATTGCAGAGGCGTGGGGCCGACGTCGCTATAAGGCCGTATTTGTTAATAAGCTTGATGAAGCGCTTGGCGAAGCCACAGAGACGCAGTCATGGCTAGATGATGCGCGCGACGCGCAGTATCTCTCCTCTGAGGAATTCAATACGCTTGATCCCAAATACATTTCGATAGGGCAAATGCTTTCGCGCATGATCGACCGTGCCGAAGACTTCTGTAAGCATTCTCCAGCGACAGATTATCGAGCGATTGCGCGCGTAGAAGAAAAGGAGTCGACGAGCGAACAGTCATCAAACATCGAAGAGTTCTTCGCTTAACCACTTCTCACCTCTCACCAATCACCTCTCACTTTTGATGGAAACAACCGAGATCCTCAAAAAGATCCGCACCCTAGAGATCAAGACCCGCGGCCTGGTCGAAACCGCATTCGCCGGCGACTACCACAGCGTTTTCAAAGGACGCGGGATGAACTTTGAAGATGTTCGCGAATATCAGCCGGGCGACGAGATTCGTTCAATTGATTGGAATGTCACAGCGCGAATGGGCAACGCGTTTGTAAAAAAGTTTACCGAGGAACGCGAGCTAACGGTGATGCTGATTGTGGATGTCAGTGCTTCAGGAAATTTTGGCAGCACAACCCAATCCAAACGCGAGCTGGCTGCAGAAGTTGCCTGTTTGCTAGCCTTCAGTGCGATTAAAAACAACGATAAGGTCGGACTGCTTCTCTTCACCGATCGCGTCGAGCTTTTTATTCCACCAAAAAAAGGCCGGTCTCACACGCTGCGGCTCATCCGCGAGATTCTGTTTTTCCAACCGCAGGGGCGCGGGACGGAGCCGGCGCTCGCGCTTGATTATCTGAATAAGATCGTAACACGGCGCGCGGTTGTCTTTTTCATCTCCGATTTTCAGGCGCCTGATTTCTCGCGAGCGCTCGCGGTAAGTGGGCGGCGACACGATTTCATAGCCGTCCACATTCGCGACGAACGAGAAAGCGTATTGCCGAATATCGGCATGATTACGTTAGAGGACGCCGAGACTGGAGAACAGATCGAGATCAACACAGCTGATCGCAAAACGCGCTCTCTCTTTATGGACCTTGTCCGTGGGCGTGACACAGAACTCTCCCATACTCTGCGGCGGAACAACATTGATGCGATCACGTTGCAGACTGGAAAAGATTACTTGCCACCGCTGCGCTCGTTTTTCAAACAACGCGAACGCCGACTCGGTGTTCGATGAATTGCATCGCTAGAGCGTTAAAGCGTTGAAGCGGTGGGAAAAAATGAACATGTCGATCTTTCTAGCCGAAGAATTCCACGACATTGCGCCGCCGGTGGATTATTCACTGATTCCTCCCTGGCTGGTTTTTGTGATCGTGTTTGTGGGGCTGTCACTTCTTGGCCTGGTGGTGTGGTTGTTTGCGAAGCGCCGCAAACCGCTCCTGCCCCCAAAGCTACCGCGTGAGATCGCGCTCGAAGAACTTGAACGAATTGGCTGCGAAATTGAAAGGATGAGCCCGTACCAGTTCAGTATTCGTGTGTCCGACATTTTGCGAAAATACGTGACGCAACAGTATGGGTTGCCCGCAACGCGACAAACTTCCATCGAGTTTCTGACTGCGCTGGCAAAGGCGTCGCCGTTCTCCACTGAAGAAAAATCGTTACTGGAGGACTTTTTGAGCCGGTGCGATCTGATTAAGTTCGCGCGATATGAAGCGACAACGTCGGACAGCAAATTGCTACTGGGAGAAGCGATCCGTTTTGTGAAAGGAGGCGAGATTGCGACGGCTGAGCCAGAAATTTCTCGACTTCGCTCGACATGACAAAGTTCGTTGATTGGTGGCCGGCAAACAGCGCGCTGACATTCGCTCGCCCATGGCTGCTTCTGTTGCTGCTGGCAATTCCGCTGCTCGCGTATTTGCGCGGAAAACGCGGGCCAGCTGCGGCGCTAACTTATTCATCCACAGCGACCCTTCGGGCAATCGGAAAACAAAGCGCCGCGCGCGCGGGAAAAATTCTGCGGACACTACTGCTGGCTTCGCTCGCGGTCTTCGTAGTTGCGCTTGCGCGCCCCCAGCTCGGCAAAAGCCTGACCCAGATCGAGGCGAGCGGGATCGACATCATGCTTGTGCTGGATGTCTCCGGCTCGATGCTGACGAAAGATTTTGCCATTGGCGGACAAGAAGCGACGCGAGTGGATGCCATCCGCGAAGTCACACGCAAATTTATTGAAGGACGGCCAAACGACCGCATCGGCATCATTGCCTTCGCCGGTCGGCCGTATGTCGTAAGCCCGATGACGCTGGATCACGATTGGCTTTTGCAAAATCTCGATCGAGTGCGGATAGGACTAGTCGAAGACGGCACTGCGATTGGATCGGCCATGGCAGCGGCTGCTAACCGGTTAAATGATAAACGTTCAAAAAGTCGCGTGCTGGTTCTGTTGACCGACGGCGAAAATAATGCCGGCAAAATTCCACCGAGCACTGCCGCTGAAGCAGTGAAAGCATTAAAGATTCACTTCTATGCCATCGGCGCCGGCATCAACGGAATTGCGCCAGCGCCGATCTTCACTAATCGAGGCCCGCTAACCGATGCGCTGGGCAACATTCTCTACGAAAACCAGCGCGTGGAGTTTAACGAGACGGGTCTGAGAGAGGTTGCGAAAATTGCGGACGGCAAATTCTTTCGAGCGACCGATACGAAATCGCTCGAACAAATTTATGACGATATCGACAAGCTAGAGAAATCTACAGTGAGCGTGAAGAAATATCAGCAATACCGCGATCTGTTCCCGTTGTGTCTTATGGGCGGATGCGGTTTGTTGCTTGCGCAGATTTTGTTATCCCAAACGATCTGGAAGAAGTTGCCGTGAGAAATCTGTCGTTCTTAAAAGTGGAAGGGACCTTAGTGTCCCGACTCATCCGTAACTGTCGCGACACTAAGGCCGCTCCCACGTTATGACTTTCGGCGCACCAGAATGGCTGTGGGGATTGTTGCTGATCCCGCTCTTGGTTGCGCTCTTTGTCAGCGCCGAGCGTCGCGGGTTTCGGCGGCTGCAGGAATTCGTTTCGGCGCGTTTGCTGCCGCAGCTCGCCGGGACGGTCGATCGGCCGCGGCGCATGACAAGATTTGTGCTCCAATTGCTCGGACTTTCCCTTGCGATCATCAGTCTCGCGCAACCGCGCTGGGATTACACGTTTGAGGATGTAAAACGTAAAGGGCTCGATTTACTGATCGCAGTAGACACATCGCGCAGCATGCTCTCCAATGACGTCCAGCCGAACCGACTCGAACGTGTCAAGCTTGCTGTCCAGGATTTGATCAATGGACTCCAAGGCGATCGTGTTGGTCTGATTGCTTTTGCGGGCCGTGCTTTTTTGCAAGCACCGCTTACGATTGATTACGATGCCGTAGTTGAGGCGATCAATGATCTGGACACGAAGTCGATTCCCGAAGGCGGGACCAATATCTCCAGCGCCATTGCTCTTGCCATGCAGAGCTTCGGCAAAAGCGCAACGGGGAATCGAGCGCTCATCATCTTTACCGACGGCGAGGAACTAAGCGGTGATGCCGCAAAGCTGGCAAAGGAAGCCGCTGACGCGGGCGTGCGAATCTTCACCGTCGGCGTCGGGACGCCGCAGGGCTCGCTTATCCCGATTACCGGCGACGATGGCGAAACGAGTTTCGTCAAAGATTCAGCTGGCCAAGTCGTCAAATCCAAGCTGGACGATAAACGTTTGCGCGAAATCGCGCAGGCTACAGGCGGGTTTTATATTCATTTGGAAAGCGGACCCCGCACGATGCAGCAAGTGCAAAGTGACGGATTGGCAAAAATGCAGGCCGCTGAGATGGACGTCCGTTTGTCGCGCCGGCCAATCGAGCATTACGAATGGCCGCTGGCTGCAGCGTTAATTGTTCTGGCCTTATCGATTCTTATTCCCGAGCGGAAATCCGCCACCGGACGGATTCGCCGTGGCGAGCGTGTTCGCGAACGACGCTACGTTCCTGCACCCGGTAAAACCGCAGCTGCGACTGCTGCTTTGCTGATGTTGCTCAGTGCATTCGCTTTTGCTGCGGCGCCCGGGGTTGACGCATATCGGCAGGGGAAATTCGAAGATGCATACAGCCAGTTTCAACAAACGCTAAAATCGCATCCGGAGTCGCGCGCCGAGGACAGGCTCCAGTTCGATTCAGGCGCAGCGGCTTACAAATTGAAAGATTACACCAGGGCGCTGGAGTCGTTTAGTCAGGCACTGCTGACGCGAGATACCGGATTGCAGAGCAAGGGCCATTACAACCTTGGCAACACGCTTTATCAGCGCGGCGAAACGGAGAAAAGCGACGAAAAGAAGCTCAAAGATTGGACAAACGCGCTCGACCACTATCAACAAACGCTCAGGCTCGATCCGCAAGATAAAGACGCCAAGGACAATTACGAGTACGTCAAAAAGAAGATCGAGGAGTTAAAAAACAAGAAAGCGCAACAACAACAACCCTCCCCTTCCCCTTCTCCGCCGCAAAAGAACAAACAGAGCCAGCAGAACAAACGAGATCAGCAGCAACAACAAAACCAGGACCAGCAGCAGCAAAAACAATCGCAGCAGAATCAACAACAACAAAAGGACCAACAGCAACAACAGGACCAGCAGCAAAACCAACAGAACCAACAGCAGCAGCAATCACAAGATCAGCAATCGCAAAACGAATCGGCTAACGACAAAGAACAAAAGCAAAACGACCAAGCTCAGGCGAAGAACGAGCCACAAAAGAAACAGCAACAACCTGGCGAGAGCCCTTCTCCGTCGCCCTCGCCAGACGCGGAAAAGCAGCAGGCCAATCAGCCTTCACCATCGCCTGGAGAACGCCAGGCTGAAGAATCACCGAGCCCGGGCGAAGGAGAAAATGAGATGCCCTCCCCCTCGCCGGGAGAAGGTGAAGGCGAAGGCGCAGAACCATCAGCTACGCCCGCAGAATCGCCACAGAAAAAATTTACCGGAGAAGTGAAAGGCGCGGGAGAAGACAAATCGCAGAAGCCGCCCGACAAAAACGCGCAGATTGCTGAGCCCGAACCGGAAAAAGAGGGCCAGATGAGCGAACGCCAGGCGCTCGCGCTTCTTGAATCGATGAAAGACGAAGAGGCGCGAGTTCGACTTGATGAACGCAAAGTAAAACGCCATGTCTATAACGACTGGTAGCTGAAGTCTTGAGGTTCGATGGTTGATGTTTGATTGAAGATGGGACGCGCATTCTTGATTGGAATCACCGCCGGAATTCTCGCGGCTGGTTTCGCATTTGCCGATTCGCCGAGCGTCACGGCGGTGCTGAGCAACTCGGAGATTGTTGTTGGCGAAACGGTGGAACTGCAAATCAAGGTAACCGGCCCCGGCGATGCGAGGCCACCGGAGGAAATTTCAGTCGATGGTATGGAAATTCACGCTACCGGACAATCCCGACAGTTCGAAATCCACAATTTCGCCACCAGTTCGAGCGTGACGTACAATTACACTATCCTGCCGCTCAGGGCCGGTCGCTTCACTATTCCGCCCCAAACAGTTCGCGCCGGCGGCAACTTGCTAAAGACGCCGGAACTTACCTTAAACGTCGCGGACTCGCCAAGCCGCCCGTCTGGCGTCCGGCCAAGTCGTGGCACGCAAACTCAGTCAGTCCGCGCGAGCGATCTGGTTTTTGCCGAATTGATTGTGCCACAGAAGACTGCCTATGTCGGCGAAATCGTTCCAGTTCAGATCCGCATGGGATTTGATCCGCGCGTGCGGCCAAGACTGATCGAACCACCTGAAATCACCGGACAGGGATTCACTGCGCAGAAGTTACAGGAATCCGGACAAAATTCAGAAACCATCAATGGCAGACCTTACGACGTGGTTACATATAAGACTGCGATCGCTGCGGCGCGCGCGGGAAAATTCGAGGTTGGACCGGTGAAAGCCAAGGCACAAGTTCTGGTTCCGCGACCACGAAGTGCGCCGCGATCTCGCTCGCGTTCGCCGTTCGATCTATTCGATCTGGATGATCCATTCTCGGATCCATTCTTTAGCAATCCATTCGCTCAAATTGGTGAGCGCCGTGAAATAGAGATCAAAAGCGAACCGGTGGCGCTCGAAGTAAAACCGTTACCGCCAAAGGCGCCGCCGAGTTTTTCAGGCGCAATTGGCAATTTTACAATGACGACCGATGCGAAGCCCAAGAGCGTGCAAGTGGGCGATCCCATTACCGTCACAACTGCAATCTCGGGTCGCGGCAATTTCGACCGCGTCAACGCGCCAGTGGTTGAGGACGAGCGGGGCTGGCACAAATATCCGCCGTCTTCCAAGTTCAAACAGGACGACGAGGTCGGCATCAGCGGCACAAAAACTTTTGAGACGGTGCTTTCGCCCAACGAGAAGAAACAAAGCCTGCCGTTGCTCGCATTTTCTTATTTCGATCCGGTCAAAGAACAATATGTGACGGTCCGCAGCGAGCCGATTGCGATCAGTGTGCAAGGAGGAGCAGTTGCGGCAAACGTAGCCGCGACTCAGCCGGGGTCATCGCCCCCGACCACGGCGACGCGTCCGGAGCCAGCGATCCAGAGTACAGCCAAGCCGCAGGATATTCTTTATCAACTCACCGAACGACCACGCTTTACGGAATCCTTTGCACCGATTTACACGCGTCGCGTGTTCTGGGGCGCGCAATTAATTCCGTTGCTCGCCCTGATTGGATTTGCGGTCTGGAAAATTCGAAGAGCGAAGATTAACAATCGCGAGGCACAACGCCTCGCTGCGCTGCACCATGAAGCGGCCGAGCTGATGCACAAATTGCGTCGTAACGATGCATCCCCGCGAGAATACTACGCCGAAGCCTCGAGAGTTGTTCGGGTAAAGACCGCGCTGGCATCCGGCAGCCGCGGGATCGATCCAAATGTGGTAGACGCGGAAACCGCGGCGGACACTTTCAAGCTGAACAGCGATGAGCGCGACCAACTACGCCGTCTATTCGAGCAAAGTGATGAGTGGCAATATAGCGGAGCACACAATGGCCCGGGAAGGATCTCGTCGGAAAGCCGCCGCGAGGTGCTGGAGTTGATTGAGAATCTAAAATGAAGATCCGTGGTTACTTTATTGCAGCTAGTCTCTGCGCGCTCTCGATTTCCTCGTTGTCGGCGCAGGCAGACGCAGACTTTGCAAAGGCAAATCGGGATTTTGCGCAAGGCCATTTCAAGGAAGCGATCTCGGGTTACGAGGCGCTAATTCGCGACGGGCAATGGAGCGCAAACGTATTTTACGATCTCGGCAACGCTTATTTCCGCGCTGGTGATTTTGGGCGCGCCATTTTGAATTACGAGCGTGCGCTCGCTTTAGCGCAGCATCATCCGGAAGCGACGGCGAATTTGCAGATCGCGCGCGACGAGGCGCACGCGCTGGAGCTCCAGGCAAGCTGGCCGGAGCGCTATCTGCAATCTGCGACCGTCAACCAGTACAGTGTCACCGCAGCCGTCGCTTTCTGGGTCGCAGCGTTTTGTTTGGCAGCGTTGATTTTCACGCCTCGCCGATCAGCTGCCATGATCAGTTTGCTGCTTGTAATGCTTCTTGTGTTTGCCGGAGCGATCTTTGCGATATGGCAAGTCGAACGCGGCAGCAAAGGAAACGCGCTCGCAATTGTGACAGGCAAAGATGTCCAAGCGCGCCTCGCGACCGCGGACACAGCGAATGCCGTTTTGGCGTTGCCTCCGGGAAGCGAAGTCAAAATCCTGAGCACGCGTGGCGATTGGACCTACGTAGCGCTACCAAACAATCTGCGCGGTTGGATTCCAGCGAAGAACGCCGAGCGCGTGCGGTTATAGTGCGGCATCGCTAAGGCGCCTCTCGATAGCCCAGGCGTCTGACACACGCACACGCCCATTACTCAGGCAGTCGGGCGGATTTGCGGCGATTGAAAACCGCCGCTAGAGAAATTGTATGACTCCAGAGATGGAAATCGGTACGGACGAAAAGGCGCTGCAAATCAATCTGGATCCGGCCAAGTACGGGACGTTTGCAGAGATTGGCGCCGGCCAGGAAGTAGCGCGCCGATTTTTCCGCATCGGCGGCGCCGCTGGCACCGTCGCCAAGACCATGTCTGCCTATGACATGACATTCAGCGACGCGATTTATGGACCGGCCCATCGCTACGTGAGCCGTATTCGTCTCCAGACAATGCTCGACCACGAATACAACCTTCTCATCGAACGGCTCGATGCAAAATTCGGGGCGGAGAAAACCTTTTTCGTCTTTGCAGACACAGTTGCGGCGCGGAGTTTTAAACAGCGCAGTGAATCGCATGCCTGGCTAGGTGTGCGGTTTCAATCCGAGCCACGCGGGCAACCAAGCCAAATTATCATCCACGTGCGGTTGCTCGACGCGACCAACGTCGAACAACAGGAAGCCCTTGGCGTGATCGGAGTGAATCTGCTTTACGGTGCGTTCTACCTCCGGCAGCCGGAGAAACTGATTTCATCGCTTCACGAAAATCTTCCTCTGGGGCGAATCGAGGTGGATATGATCAAATTTTCGGGGCCGATTTTTCAAAGCGTCGATAACCGATTGATGAGTTTGCAGTTAGTCAGCCAGGGTCTGACGAATGCGGTAATGTTCAAGGCGGACGGTGAGACGGTTCAGCCTGCTGAAATTTTCTACAAAAAAGCGATCCTGGTTGAGCGCGGCAATTTTCGACCCGTCACCTACGCCACAAACGACATGCTGGATGGCGCGCGCCGCGTGTTTCTGAAGCACTGCGATTGTTCGGAAGACGAGGTTGTGGTGCTGATGGAGATGACGCTGGAGAATTTGCTCGCAGACGGTCAGGTCGATCACGCGGACTTTCTCGCCCGCATCGATATTCTCCGTGCGCTCGGACGAAACGTCTTGATCTCGAAGTTCGGCGAATATTATCGGCTTGCCGGATATCTCTTTCGTTACACGAACAGGGCAATCGGTCTTGTCTTGGGAGTGCCGAGTCTAATCGAAATCTTCAACGAAAAATATTACACGAACCTGGAAGGTGGAATTTTGGAAGCCCTGGGAAGGATGTTCAAGGGAGGGCTAAAACTTTATGTTTATCCGATGGTTGATGAGGCGAGCGGAAAGCTCGTCACCGGAACACAAATCGGAGTCGCACCAAATCTTCGCTCGCTGTTTCGATATTTGATCGACAATCAATACGTCCAGGAAATCACCGAGTATCATCCGGAATATTTGCGAATTCATCCGCCCGACGTGTTGGCTAAATTGCAATCTGGAGACGGCAGCTGGGAGCGAATGGTTCCACCGGAGGTCGTGCACATAATTAAGAAGCGCGAATTTTTTGGTTACCGGGGACCAATCGCAGCCTAGGCAACCACCGCGGTCCTTTTACTTTACGATCAAATGAAAATTGCAGTGGCCCAGATTTCGTGTTCGCTAGGCGATCCAGAGGCGAATCTTCTTAAGGTCCGCGACTTTTCTAGCCGCGCTAGAGACGTTGGCGTGGAGCTGATCGTTTTTCCGGAGATGACTGATACGGGCTACTCGATGCCGGTAATTCGGGCGCATGCCAATCATTGGACAAGCGGATTCGTTCCCGGACTCCAAGAAATTGCGAAGAAGCTTTCGATTGCAATCGTCAGCGGCGTTTCAGAGCGGGATGGATCATCAATTTACAATTCCCAAGTTCTCGTCGATGCCGAGGGCAACGTCGCTGCGAAATATCGCAAGACTCATCTGTATGCCGTCGCGCCGGTCGAAGAACAGACGTGTTTCGCTCCGGGCGATGCATTCGCGGCTTTTGCGTTTAGTGGTCTGCGTTTTGGCTTCAGCATCTGCTATGACCTTCGGTTCCCGGAGATGTACCGAAAACTAGCTGCCGAAGAAAAGATCGGCGCGTTCATCGTCTCTTCGGCCTGGCCGTTCCCGCGTCTCGAACATTTTCGGACGCTCGCCCTCGCCCGCGCGATCGAGAACCAGAGTTACGTCCTTGCCTCGAACCGCGTCGGTAAAGATGATGACTTGTGGTTTTGCGGCAGCTCCGCGGTTATCGATCCGCGCGGAGTGGTGATTGCGTCTGCATCGGCAGACCGCGAAGAACTTATCCACGCCGATTTATCTGAGGAAATCGTGGTCTCAGTTCGCAGCCGGGTAGAGTCCTTTGCTCACCGCCGACCCGATCTATACAAATAGAAGAAAACGAAATCGGCCGATCTGATTTGGCCGGTTCTTAAGGCATAAAGGGTTTGGCGCGAATGTGACGCGCCAAACCCAGTAATCGCTCGGAGGTTCAAGGTTCAAGGCTTAATCCACATTTGAGCTGACTTAGGTTCGCCTAGTGCATATCCCAAGCCAGGCTCCAGGGTTACCACAACGCTATACGCTTGACGGTTGAATGCTCTGGGGTCAGGC
>QHNK01000163.1 GCA_003218415.1 Verrucomicrobiota bacterium
GGCGTAATGCTCAATCAAAAATCCGATGAAACGTTCGTGCGTGCCGAGAGGTGCGCGATGGATACAGATCGGTATCTTATCGACGTTGTCGCGGTCTTTGTAGCGAAGATCAAAATTGCGCGGCTGAGCAAAATCAACTTGATTGGTCGCGATGGAAAACTCGCGGCCGATCGCGCTCCAGGCTTGCACATCGATCTTCGGTCCGTAAAAGGCAGCCTCGTTCGGCACTTCGACATAATTGATTCCGGAATTTTTTAGCACGCGGCGGGTCATCTCTTCAGTTTGTTTCCAAAGCTCCGGTTCGTTCACAAATTTTTGGCCAAGCCCTGATGGGTCATGCGTCGAGAAACGCATCAGATATTTCTCGATCCCGAAGAGCTTGAAATAGTTCAGATACATTTCGTTCACGGCATTGAACTCCGCTTCGAACTGTTCCGGCGTCATGTAGAGATGCGCGTCATTCATCTGTAGCGAACGTACCCGCATCAGCCCGAACAATTCACCGCTCTTCTCGTAACGATAACACGTCCCATATTCCGCCAGCCGCAATGGCAGATCGCGATAACTGCGCGGCACCGCTGCAAACAACTTGTGGTGATGCGGACAGTTCATCGCCTTGAGGTAATAACGCTGTAGCACAGACATCTTGTCTGTGGGGCCGGCGGGCGTCTCGCCTGCCGAATCGACCAAGCGAGACGCCCGGTCGCCCCACAGGCTGGAAGCCTGCGCTCCTTCCGTCAAACTCATCGGCGGAAACATTGATTCGGCGTAGTAGGGGAGGTGGCCGCTCTTTTTGTACAGACTTTCGCGCGCGATGTGCGGAGTGCGGACGCGCTGATAGCCGGCAGCGAACTCGGTTTCTTTCGCGAGTTTCTCCAGTTCCTCAGCGATTGCTGCGCCGCGCGGGAGAAACATTGGCAGACCAGGACCGACGTCATCGTCGAAAACGAAAAGCTCAAGCTCACGCCCAAGCTTGCGATGATCGCGTTTCTTCGCTTCCTCGAGCATGGCGAAATAATCGTCGAGTTCTTTTTTGGTTTTGAAAGCGGTGCCGTAAATGCGCTGGAGCTGCGGATTTTTTTCGTCGCCCTTGTAGTAGGCGCTCGCCACGTTCGTTAGGCGAAACGCGCCAATGTTTCCCGTCCGCATCACATGCGGCCCGGCGCAAAGATCAATGAAATCGCCGTTGCGATAGAGTGAAATTTTTTCGTCTGGCGGAATGTTTTCGATGATGTCGAGTTTGTATTTGCTAGGCTCAGAACGTTCGGCGAGAGCCGCGAGCCGCCCTTTCTTTCCGAGCGCGAGCGCTTCGTCGCGCGAGACTTCCATGCGCTCGAATGGATGGTTCGCTTTGATCTCCTTCTTCATCTCCGCCTCGATCTTTTCGAAATCATCAGGCGAAATCCGGTGCGGAAGATCAACATCGTAATAGAAACCGTTCTCGACCGGCGGCCCTGCAGCGAACTGCGCTTCGGGCCAAATCTTTAAAATCGCCGTGGCAAGTACATGCGACGCAGAGTGACGAAGCCGCTCCAGGTCGGTCATTTGCGCGCGCTCATCCAAAGTTTTGCGTTCTTCCTTCATCAAGGGGCGCTGAAATTAACCACGAAGAACACGAAGGACACGAAGAAATTTGCCGCAGCGAAAATGAGGCGACGCTGCGCTATATTCCCGTTGATGCGACGATTTTCACAATGGCTGCTTGTCGCCATGCTGGCAGCAACGGCTTGTGGACAAAAACCGGCGCCAACCGCCAATTTTGGAACCGAGCGTCAGCGAATGGTCCAGCAACAACTGATGACGCGTGGCATCACCGACGCGCGCGTGCTAGCCGCGATGGCGAAGGTGCCCCGGGAAGAATTCGTGCCCCCGGAGTCGCGCGCTGCCAGTTATGAAGACGGGCCGTTGCAGATCGGCCACGGCCAAACCATTTCGCAGCCGTACATTGTGGCGTTTATGACGGAGCAACTGCGGCCGAAGCCTAGTGACCGCGTTTTGGAGGTCGGCACGGGCTCTGGTTATCAAGCGGCGATTTTAGCTGGGCTGGTGAAGGACGTTTACACGATTGAGATCATCGACGCACTGGCGAAAGATGCGGAAGCAACGCTGCAACGTCTCGGGTACAAGAACGTGCATGTGAGAGTTGGCGACGGTTACAGAGGCTGGCCGGAGCATGCGTCCTTCGATGCAATCACGGTGACTTGTGCGCCAGATCACGTCCCGCAGCCGCTCATCGACCAATTGAAAGAGGGCGGACGCATGATTATTCCGGTGGGCGGTTTCGGCAATCAGGAACTTTACCTTCTCGAAAAAAAGAACGGCCAATTGCAGCGGCGGTCGGTGTTGCCTGTTCGCTTCGTGCCAATGGCCGGTGAAGCGCAGAAGAAATAGGTTGTAGCCGCTTCGCTGTGCGAAGCGTGGCGGTGAGTTGTCTCTGCCCGAAGCGCCGCCCATAGGTCGGCGGCTACAGTCTCACTTAATCGCCGCCAGTTTTTTCAGATCGACGCGCTTGATCCATTCCTGCAATTCCTTCGGGTCCTGATTCTGCAACTCGATTTGGACGAAATAACGATTGGCAATCATAACCCAGAGCGTGGCGTGTTTGCTTTCTTTCTCGAAAGCTTCGAATCCGGGGTTGCCGTCGATGGTGACAGATTTGCCGTAGCCTTCGCTGGTTTCGCTGTTGCTATTCCACGCTGCGGTGGTGGCGTTGACATAATCTGGATTGGCAACGGAATCGAGTATGCTAATCGCCGCGGTTGGCGCCTTCTCCCCTTCGCCCTTGTGGTAATCGCGATGCACGTTTGTGATTCTGAATCCGCCTACGTCTTCCGTCGAACCCTCCGGTTTGTCAGCGACCCAGCCCTGCAGCGGTTCAGGTAAAATCGGGAGCAATTTCTGATAATCGACGGCGTCAGGCACGAGGATCGGTTCGTTCTGAGCTTGCGCAATCCCGAGCGCGACGGTGATAACCAATGTCAGCACGAAAAATCCAGCGTGTGCCCGAGAACAAACGAGAGCCGCTGATTTCATGCTAACCCTTTCTTGCGCGATTTGAGATTACCGTACCCGATTGACTTTACCTCGGCTGTCAAGACGCTCGTGGCGGTGCGCCTCATCTTAATCAATCAACCCTACATTGATCACTGGAGCTGGCGGCAATGCGACGTGGCGGCGATTGCGCGAAATTTCTTCGAAAACGGTTTTCGTTTTGCTTATCCGCAGATTGATTGGGCTGGCAATGCGACCGGCTACGTGGGAACGGAATTTCCCATATTGCCGTTTCTTGCGGCTATTTGTTACAAATTTGCTGGCATCCACGAATGGATTGGGCGCAGCCAGGCTATAATTTTCTTCGCTGTTTCGCTGCCATTTTTCTTTTTGCTCGTCCGGGAAATCTTCGGGAGTACAGTCGCCGCGTGGGCGACGTTTTTCTATAGTTTCGCCCCACTGAACATTTTCGCCGGTCGCTCATTTATGCCGGACGTGCCGTCGCTGAGCCTCGCGATCATCGGCTTATATTTTTTTCTTCGCTGGAGACGCGATTACAACTGGACGCTGTTTTCTCTGGCCGCGATCGCGATTTGCTTATCGCTTCTGATCAAAATCACCAGCATCATTATTGTCGCACCGCTTTTGTATTTGGCTGTAGCCGAGGGCGCCGACCTCGGCACCAGTGGAGGTCATCATGCGTGGGGCCGCCGCGGTCAACGCCCGCGGCTACAATTGGCTCTTTTCGCCGCCATCGGGATACTGCCGTCTGCCGCGTGGTACTGGCACGCGCACCAAATTGCCGACGAATTTTATCCGCATCATTTCTTCGGTGCCGGCGGAATTCGAATCGAAAGTTTCTCGTGGTACTGGCACATTGTGCGGCAAACTGCGACGTCGAGCCTCACGCCGGTTCTGACTGTCATAGCGCTCATCGGTTTGTCCGTAGCACCGCGATCGAGATACTCGCGTCTATTCCATTGGTGGCTGGTTGCGATCGTCCTCTTCATCGTCGTCGTGGGCTACGGCAATCGCCATCCATGGTATCAACTTCCTCTGGTGCCGATCACCGCTGCATTTGCCGGTGCTGCTTGCACTTTTTTTGGATCAAAAATCGCTTCGCGTGTCGCCGTGACGACATTGTCGATCCTGCTCGCAAGTTCGTTTGCCTTTCTTTCCTGGTCGTACGTGCGACCCCTTTACGAATCGTCGGCCCGTCAACTTCGCGATGCTGGTCTGGAATTAAACAAAATCACAACGCCGGATGCATTGATTGTTGCCGCGGACATGGGCGATCCGACGATATTTTACTATGCGCGGCGAAAGGGTTGGCACTTCCTCGAGAGAGACGCGATTTACGCTGGCACTCCGAGTGACAGCCAGCAGGCGATTGCCGATGTTGAGGGGCTGCGTGGCCGCGGCGCGACCCATCTTGTTTTTACCGCGAATACGTTTTGGTGGTTCGAATCTTATCCCGAATTTGCACAGCATCTGGCCCAAAGGGCAATGCTGATAGAGGCGACGCCGGAGTGTAGAATTTACAAATTGGGTCCGATCGCGAGGTGAAAACGTAGCACCTTTAAGTTTCTCTTCGCGTATAACGTCGAGCGAACCGACGTGTTAAAAGCCATCTGATGAATGCGCGAGCCGCTGTAGCCACGGCGCTGTGCGTCGTCTCTCAATCGGGCAGCTCACCGTTCGGACGCCTCACAGGGGCGTGGCTACAGGGTTTACAAGATGCTTTTAAGAGATTCCTCGACTTCGCTATGCTCCGCTCGGAATGACAAAACTGGAACGGGCAAAGCCACGCCGTCAGCTTGGACTTTTCGACGCAACGATGATTGTGATGGGTGGCATCGTCGGCGCGGGAATCTTCGCGAATCCTTCCGAGGTCGCGCACCGCGTTCACACGCCGTTCCTGATCCTCGGCGTTTGGGTAGTGGGCGGCTTGATCGCGATGTGTGGAGCATTTATCTGGGGTGAGCTTGCCACGCGCCTGCCAGCCGCAGAAGGCGGCCAATATGTTTACTTGCGCGACGCCTACCATCCCGCGGTCGCATTCACATACGGATGGGGACTGCTTCTCGTCACGCAGACGGGCGGCATGGCTGCGGTGTCAGTGATTTTCGCGTCTTACTTTCGCGCACTCACAGGAGTGAATTGGAATACTAGCGCCATCGCCGCAATCGCACTGCTTGCATTGACTGGCATCA
>QHNK01000047.1 GCA_003218415.1 Verrucomicrobiota bacterium
TGTTGCTCAATAACCTTATTTATTTTTGACGTGAGGTCTGCAATTGAAGCGTCTGGCTGGTCAAAGCGCTCGGTGAACACCATGCGCCAGCGCGCCGGACCTGTTGTGTACACAGCGGCGGCGATAACCGCCGCTCGAGTGCGCTTCGCGAGTAAACCAGGCAGAGGCGAAGTGGACGCCAGTCTCCCGAAAAACGGCGTCCAAAGCCCATGATCGCCAGCGTGTTGATCGGACAAAACACCCACGCCGCCTCCGGAACGAAGCAGGTCGATCACGGGTTGGAAACCGTCTTTGCGATCAAAGAGTTCCAATCCCGTCTGACTGCGGGTGCGCCGGACATGCGCGTCGATAAAGCGATTGCCGAGTCTTTGATAAACGCTGGCGTTCCGTACGTAGCCAACGAACTTCGGCATCAGCTGGGCAAATAATTCCCAAATTCCGAGATGACTTAACACCAGTACGACCGGAATACCGGCGCGAAACCGACTGTCCATCGACTCGATGTTTTCGATCGTGACCCGCTGTAGAATTTTCTCCGGCGACATTTGAGTGAGTTTGACGCTGGATAAGAGATTTGCGCCCAGGCGCCGAAAATGACGGCGCACAAGACGGCGCAATTCACCCGGCGGTTTTTCGTCGCCAAACGCAATCCCAACGTTGCGTTCTGCCAGGCGCCGATATTTCCCTGAAACGAGCCACGAACAAGAGCCGAGGATTTGTCCAGCAGCAAAGAGCAACCGCAATGGCAGTGCGGCGACAATGGCCGACCCCGCGCGATAAAGGATATAAACGACGAAATCGAGCATTGCGGAACCGCCAGTATCGCAGTGTGGCGCGGCAGGGTAGATTTGCCTGCGGCTTGCTTCAACCAATATAATGTGCGCTGCTAATTGGACTAAAAATGAGCAAGCACGAAAAAAATCTTTGGCATGGCATCGACCCCGGCGCGCAAGATGCACTCAAGGCCCGTGATTATCGGAGCGCATCTTTCGCACAGGAGCTTTCGCGACGAGGCCTGGACGCCGTTAAACTTGTGACCGCGGACCGGAACCAGCGTGACATCAAAGAAGCCTGGATCCCAGGCGTGGCAATTTTCCCACGAAAGGTTCACGCGCAGCGGCACCGGGGGTTCTTTGGCGAATTTGTGCGGCGCGACGAAGGGATTCTCGCGCAGATTGGCTTCTGGCCAAAGCAATGGTCGGCTGCGCGGATGTTCGCAAACACGGCAAAAGGTTTCCACGTGCATCCGCCCAGCGTTCCAGAAAACAAGCTCGCGGCAGAGTGGTTGCGCCGCTTGTTCGTCGACGAACCGGAGAATTATTCGCTGCGCCGTTACGCTGATGAGCAATGGGACGTAATGTTTTTCTTGCAGGGTCGCGTTGAGATAATTTTGTGCGACATCCGCGCGGGCTTTCCCAAGCGGGTGATGCGTTTCTTTGTCGATGGCGATAACCATCGGGGCGACAATAACGTCGGAATCGTCGTTCCTCCGGGCGTGGCGCACGCTATTCGCGCTGAGGGCGCAGAAGATGTGGTCATGGTTTACGGTACAAGCACCGTTTTCCATCCGGAATTTGAGGGCCGCATAGCGAGCGAGATCGAGAGCGCGCCGCTGCCGGAAGCCTGGCAGAAGTTCTTAGATCAATCAGGAAAATAGGAAACAGGAAATGTTTTTCGGATTTCCTGCTCTCCTGCTTTCCGGATTCAATTTTGGCCGATGAAGCGAAGCTTCGACCCGGCTGTCTTGGAAATGATGGATCGGCCGCAACCAGTTTCGGCCGAGTTAGAGCGCGACCTCGAACGTATTCGGCAACTCAATCGCTGGTTTGGCAGCTACCGTCTTATTTTGGGCTTTATACGCCGCTGGATCAGGCCGGATACACATGCCCGCATCGTCGATCTTGCCACTGGTTCCGGTGATATCCCGCGATTGATTGCCGATTGCGCTCGGGACGTTGGCGCGCAGGTCGAGATCGACGCCTTAGATCGACAGCCTGCAACACTGGAAATCGCCAACAATTTGAGCTCGGACTACCCGGAAATTTTCTACCGCGAAGCAAATATCCTCGAATGGAATTCAGGCGAAGCCTACGACATCGTGCTTTGCACGCTGGCGCTTCATCATTTCAGCGATGACGACGCCGTAACTGTGTTGCGGCGGTGTCGCGAGTTATCCCGAGGATTTGTTCTGGTGTCGGATTTGCGCCGCGGATTTCTGCTCCAAGCCGGCGTCTATCTTTTGACCGCGCTGATTTTTCGCGAACCGATGACGCGCCACGACGCCCGACTCTCTGCCGTTCGCGCATTTTCGTTTTCAGAAATGCGCGATCTCGCCCTGTGTGCCGGCTGGAAACACTTTGGTCACAAGAAATTTCGATTCGCGCGGCAGGCCATTTGGCTGGAAAAGCAAACGTGAAAAAGTAATTGGCGGAGTTTTACATGAAAATTTTGACTACGGTTGCTGAAGCGCAATCGCTGGCGCGCTCAAAGGCACGGGGGCTGGTGCCCACCATGGGAGCGTTGCACAAGGCGCATGCCGAGTTGATTCGCGTGGCACGTGAACATGCTGGCCGCGACGGCGAAGTAGCGGTGAGCATCTTTGTAAATCCGCTTCAGTTTGAACCAGGAAGCGATTACGAGTGCTACCCGCGCCCGAAAAAAGTTGATGAAGAATTTTGTCGAAATGCCGGTGTCGATTTTCTGTTCCGGCCTAGCGCAGCGGAAATGTATGCAGGCGACCGTTCGGTGTTCGTTGAAGAATCCTCTCTTTCGAAGTCGCTCGAGGGCAAGTCGCGCCCCGGACATTTTCGCGGGGTTTGCACGGTTGTGGCGAAGTTGTTCAATATTCTTGCGCCGAACGCGGCAGTGTTTGGCGAGAAAGATTTTCAGCAGCTGGCGATCGTTCGTCGCATGGTGCGCGATCTTAATTTCAAGATCGAGATCATTGCCGTGCCTACGATGCGGGAGGACGACGGGCTGGCATACAGTTCGCGCAATCAATATTTGAATTTGGAAGAACGAAAGCAGGCAGCAGTTTTATACAAAGCGCTATGTGCTGCTGCGAATGCCAGTAAAAAATCCGCCGGAGACGTCGTCGCTCGTGCGCGGCAGGTAATCGGTGAAGCGCCGCTGGCTCGGATCGATTATGTTGAGGTTGTCGATGCGATAACTTTGCAACCGGTTGAAATGGTTGGACCGGGCTCGGTGCTCGTGTTGGCGGTGTTTTTCGGGAGAACTCGTTTGATCGACAATCTCCGTTTGGAATGAAGGAATACGATTTTGTTGTTATCGGCAGCGGCATCGCCGGTCTCGCCTTCGCCCTGAAAGCGGCCAGGCACGGTTCGGTAGCCGTCATCACAAAACGCAAAGGCGCCGACACAAACACTGCGTGGGCGCAGGGCGGAATTGCATGCGTGACCAGCGACGAAGACTCATTCGAGCTGCACGTGCGCGATACGCTTGAGGCCGGCGCCGGTCTTTGCGACGAAGCGGTCGTGCGCGCGGTTGTAACTGAGGGTCCCGAGCGCATCAGCGAGCTGGCAGAAATCGGCCTGCAGTTCGATAAGCGCGAGGTCTCAGGACATCGTGAGCTTGATCTGGGCAAAGAAGGTGGTCACTCGAAGCGCCGGGTGTTGCATGTGCGAGACGCAACCGGGAAAGAGATTGAAGAGACTTTGCTACGCGAGCTGGGCCGGCAATCAAATGTGAAGCTATTGGAAAATCACATGGCGGTGGATTTGATCACCGCCGCCAAGCTCGGTTTCGCAACAGAAGACCGTTGCCTCGGGGTCTATGTTCTGGATGAAAAAACCGGGGAGGTAGAAACGATCCGGTCAGATCGGACCGCGCTTGCGACCGGCGGTTGCGGCAAAGTTTATTTGTATACGACGAATCCGGACATCGCGACTGGCGACGGTGTGGCGATGGCATGGCGCGCAGGCGTGGAGATCGCGAACATGGAGTTTATCCAGTTTCATCCGACATGCCTTTTTCATGCCGAAGCAAAATCATTTCTCATTTCCGAAGCCGTGCGTGGTGAAGGCGGCATTTTGCGCAACCATCGCGGCAAGAATTTTATAAAGCGCTACGATGCGCGTGGCTCGCTTGCGCCGCGTGACATCGTTGCGCGTGCCATCGATGCCGAAATCAAGCGGTCAGGGGCGAAATGTGTGTTTTTGGACATTACGCACAAGCCCCCGGAGTTTATTCGCAAGCGTTTTCCGCACATTTACCAAACCTGCCTGCGATTTGGGATCGACATGTTGAAGCAGGCCATCCCTGTCGTGCCAGCAGCGCATTATCAATGCGGGGGGATTAAGACCGACATGAATGGTGCGACCAGTTTGCTCGGGTTATATGCGGTTGGCGAAGTCGCCTGCATCGGGATGCACGGGGCCAATCGACTTGCGAGCAACTCGCTGCTGGAAGGTTTGGTGATGGCGCATCGCGCTGCCGCGGCCGCTGTGCATAGGCGACCGGGCGGGATACAAAAAGTCGCGCTGCCGGAATGGCAATCGGGAAATGTGCAGGACGTAGATGAGCTCGTCGTGATTTATCACAACTGGGACGAGATTAGACGTTTGATGTGGGATTACGTGGGAATCGTGCGCACCGATAAGCGCCTTCAGCGCGCCAGCGCACGGCTACGAAATCTTCAGCGCGAAATTCGTGAGTTCTACTGGAATTTCAAAGTGTCCGTCGACCTGCTCGAACTGCGTAATCTCGCAGCGGTCGCAGCCTTGATCGTAGATTCAGCCCTGTGTCGCAAAGAAAGCCGCGGCTTGCATTACACCCTCGACTATTCACAGACGGACGATCGACAATTCAAGCACGATACGGTACTCAGCCGGTGGTGAGCCGGTTTCCAGGTACGGGATGTCCCCCGAACACCTTCGAAGCGGCACGGCTACGAGTGCTTAGGAAAATTCGGCTTGCCTGAGCGCCTGGAATCGGATAGAAGGAGGCGGCGTTTGTAATGAGGAGACTTCTTGCGGTCTGGCTAAGTCTGGCGGTCTTTGTCGTCCCAAAAGCGTTCGGGGACGAGCAATCCACTTCCCCATATGCGACGGCGGCGGATTTCGCCAAGTACGCGATGAAATTGCGGGAGGAGGCATTGCTCAAGGTGGAGCCGCAGGTTTTCATCCCCACCAGCTCCCGCCCGGCAATCCAGCGTTACCCGTGGAAGACAAACATCGTGACGACCATGTTTTGGGTTGGAGAACAGGCCGGAGGCAATAACCCAGTCCCCAACTACAGGAGCGCCTGGGACTTTAATTGGACGACGAATTACGGCGGAACCGATAATCCTGATTCAAGCGCACGGCGGAATTGCATTCCAATCGCTTTTATTCCGAAGCAAAATCCCTTCTACTATGCGCTTCCCTATAACGATGTGACGCATGGCCAATTCAAGCCTGAAGCGCCGCTGGTTATCCCCTGGTTCAAACAAGCTTATACGGGCCAGGGACAGTCGGTGTGCTGGCACCGCTGGGTCGCCATTCGCAAAGGCAATCGCACTTGTTATGCGCAATGGGAGGATTGCGGCCCATTTCGCACTGATCATTTTCAGTACGTCTTTGGAAACGAGCGGCCCAAGCCCAACCTTAACCGCGGCGCCGGGCTGGATGTTTCTCCGGCTGTGCGTGATTATCTGGGATTGGCGCCGACGGACGTGACCGATTGGCAATTTGTCGAATGGCGTGATGTGCCTCCCGGACCGTGGCGAAGCTACGGCGAAAACAATCAATGGGTCAGCGCGCGTAGCAAAACCGAGCAGCGGATGGCTGACCGAAGTCTTAGCGCCGCGAAGAAGTAGACGTCGACGACCCAGCGGCAATCTAGCCGCTTGGAGAAGATACTGGAGACGGAGCGGGTGGGGGCGAAGGAGTGGCCTTCGTCGGAGCGTTTCCGCCCGGCTGCGGACTTGGATGAGAAGGTTGCGGCCTGGCCATGCGAATCAGTTCCGATACGGTGACGAACTTAAAACCCTTGGCTTCGAGCGCATCGAGAGTAGAGGGCATTGCTTCGATTGTCCCCGGGTGAATGTCGTGAGATAACACGATCGAACCGGGCTGCGTCTCCTTAAGAATTCGATTGCGAACCACAGCCGGGCCGGGCCGTTTCCAGTCATACGGGTCGACATCCCACAGAATGATCCGATATCCGAACTCATCGTGAATCCAGTGTTTTTCACGTGCCGTAATCGATCCATAAGGCGGTCGCATCAGAGTGGGACGATTGCCCATTGCGCTTCTGATTGCATCGTCAGTTCGCCGAAGTTGGCTGCGAACGTTGTCGTCCGACATTTTGCCGAAGTTAGGATGCGACCAACTGTGATTGCCAATTTCATGACCTTCCCGAGCCGCCCGCGCAACGATCTCAGGATGCTCCGCGACATTTTCGCCGATGACGAAGAAGGTTACCTTGATGTGGCGCGTGGCGAGTAAATCGAGCAGTTTTGGGGTAAGTGTTGCGCTTGGGCCATCGTCAAAGGTCATCGCGATGCAAGGACCATCCGCATGAACGGAATTGAACGTGATATTCTGCTCGGCCGGAGCTTTGTGCCCGCTCTTTTCTGGAGTTTGCAGCGGAGTTTCCGGGCCGGCTCCAAAAGTGCGCGTCGCGACCAGCACAGCAACGCAAAGGAAGCGCAAGCGAAGAAAAAACATTAGCGCGAAAATGGTGAATGAATCGCGTGTATCTAGCAGAGGTCGCCAGCTACGCAAAGTGCGGCACCATTGGAATTAGAACAGACTTTTCGCGTTTCCGGAAAAAGCGGAGGCGTTCAACCTTTGTGCAATTTTTCCAGTTGCGCGATAAGCTCTGCGCCCGGCAGGTATCCCTCGAACTGCCAAAGTTTTTGCCCATTGCCATCGAGAACGATCAGGGTGGGGAAGCCGTGCACGTCATATTGGCGTGCGAGGCCCAGGTTTTGCTTCTTCAATTCAGCAGCTTGTCCCTGCCACCGAGAACCACCAGGCCGCGGGAAGTCGAGCTCCAAGAGCACCAAGTTTTTGTTGGCGTAATCTTTGAAATCAGACTGAGAGAAAACGTCTTGGTCCAATCGAATGCACCAGCCGCACCAGTCGGAACCAGTAAAATTAAGCAACAATAGTTTGTGGCTGGATTTGGCCTCGTCTTGGGCTTTGTGGTAATCGTCGAGCCAGCCGGACGCGGCGGCGCTGCCAGCCGGCGCATGGAAAAGAAAGCTGGCTGCAACAGCAAAAAGAATGAAACGATGCTTTTTCACATCGTCACCCTTAACTAGACCACGACCGCGCGCAAGCACGGCAAAACAACCGTCCGCGCGGCGGCGAATCTATTATCCATGTCCCGCAGATAGCCCGGCGGGGAAACGCCGGGCTATAAACGGCATTCTCGATCTAGCGCAGATGCTTCGAAACGAGCTTGGTCATCTCAAACATGCTCACCTGGCTCTTGCCATTAAACACCGGCCGCAGTGAGTCGTCAGCGTTGATCATGGTTCGTTTCTTTTTGTCCTGCAGACCGCGCCTCTTGATGTAGTTCCAAAGCTTTTTGGTAAGCTCGGAACGCGGCAGCGGCGTTGACCCAACAACGGCAGCAAGCTTGTCGTCAGGCTGGACCGGCCTCATAAAGGCGGGGTTCGGTTTGCGTTTGGAAGTTTTCTTTTTGGTTTTCGGCATGGACGCTGATTAGCGTTTCGCTGGGAAGAGAGCAACATTAAATTTTGCATAAACAAAAATTTTTTTTAGGCAGTTCGGCGCACCGCCAACGCGGCCACGTCATCTGGGAGCGCCTGTTCGCCTTTAGATGGCGCCGTCTCCGTCAATATTCGCCTAAGGAGCGCCTCGGCGCTGGGCGCAGAGTGATCGAGCATTTTCTCCAGGCGTTTTGGACTCAGACCAGGCTGTTTGCTCTTGCTTGAGCCGAACAAACCGTCCGTGTAGAGGAGGAAAGTGTCGCCCGGTTCTAGATCGACAATTGTTTCCGTAAGTTCCGGATGTTCCACTAGGCCCAATGGTGGCGCAACGGAAGCGATCGCTTCTGTGGCGCCGGTGCGACGGGCAATCAAAAGAGGCGGATGCCCGGCACCGACGATAATCGCGCGTCCGGTTGAAGGGTCGACTGCGACGCACATCGCAGTCATGAACGAGCGCCCGCCAAAAATGCTGCGAAAGTCGTGGTTCACCGCTTCCATGACGCTGGCTGGCATGTCGTGTTCCATGCTGCCGTGGTGAAAAAGAAGTTTTGCCAGGGTGGTGAGCAGGGCCGCAGCGGCGCCGTGACCGGTGCCATCGGCGATCCAGAATAAAATCCTGCCATTCTTCATTCGTAGCCATCCGTAGATATCGCCGCCTACCTGGATTACAGGGCGATAACAAGTCGCGACCTGCCAGCCGGGCATCGTGAGCGGTTTTTGCGGGATCAGCGATTGCTGCGTTAAACGGGCAGCTGCCAGATCGCGCTCAAGATCACGGCGCCATGTCTCGAGTTCATTATTTTGCCGCTCTAATTGCCGCCGCATGGAGCGGAGGCGAAGCTGGGTCTCGATACGTGCCCGCAACACCGCGGCATTGACTGGCTTGGTCACAAAATCATCTGCGCCGGCTTGCAGACAAGAGACCTCGCTCTCTTCGCTTCCATGGGCGGTTAACATGATGGCGGGAATTTGGGCGACTGCCGGATTGTGGTCCGAACGGAGGCGTCTTAGCACTTCCGCGCCGTTTGGCCCCGGCATATCGAAATCAAGCAGCAGAAGTGAGGGCGGCGCAGCGTGAACGATCTCCAGAGCTTCGGAGCCGTTTTTGCACACGCGACACTTGTAACCAGCAGTCGTGAGCAATTGCGCCAGCACTCTGCGACTCAAGGCATCATCGTCCACTACCAAAATCTCTGCATGAGAACAGTCCGACATCTCATCTTTGGATTCGGATGAAATGCGCTGCGTCATTGTATTTATGCCGCTCTTTCTCAAACGCCGCGCGGGTTGAAGAAAAAATGATTTAATGATTGGCAACGAGTCTGACTGCGGATACGATTGCAACACTTGCATCTATGAAATTTTCATTGCCGATTGCGCTTCTTGCGGCCTTCTTTCTTGTCTCATGCGCTGAAGAGCCACCACCGCCAACTACCCGACATAGGACGGCGAATTATCCTCCCACCCAGACACAGGAATACCCGCCGCCGCAACAGCCGTACAATCCGAACGGACCGGTTCAACCCACCGGTGCGCCGCCGGCCGAGACCACAGCAGCTTCACCTCCTCCCACGGCTGCGCCGACGAAGAAGATCGCAAAAGGCGATTATCCGTACGGAATTCCTGTTCCTGGTAAACCGCACCTGGTGGAGAGTCCCTATTCGCCTGGCAAATATATCGATGTGGAGGGATTCCCTCCGGGAACGGAAGTGAAGGATCCGTACACGGACAAGATCTTTCTTGTGCCATAATAGATTTGCTGGCCCGAGTGCGTTCGGGAAGTTGCCGCAGATGCTGGATTCTGGATACTGGATGCGAACTTAAGCACTTGGCATCCAGCATCGGTTTCGTTTGCTTTCGTCTATGGAGTTACGGGTAAAACGCGCGCCTCGAATTGATCTCGAAATTACTGTGCCGGGCGATAAAAGCATTTCGCATCGCGCAGTAATCATCGCGGGCCTCTCGAATGGGGTGTGCACTCTGCGGGGATTTCTTCCCAGTGAAGATTGCATGCACACGGTAAACGCAATGCGCGCTTTGGGCATTAAGATCGAACAGCCTGAGCCGACCACGTTAATCGTTCACGGGAAAAAGCGAGTCCTTACTGCACCTAAAAACGAGATTAATTGCGGTAATTCGGGTACAACCATGCGGCTTCTCGCCGGTCTGCTGGCAGGACAAACATTTGAAAGTCGCCTGGTCGGGGACGCGGGACTGTCGCGACGCCCGATGGATCGCGTGATCGCGCCGCTCTGTGAGATGGGCGCGAGCATCGTTGCCGAAGGGCCGGAACAAACAGCGCCGTTGCGTGTTCGCGGCGGCTCGCTTCGTGGAATTCATTATCGCCCGTCTGTGGCAAGCGCACAGGTCAAAGGTGCGTTGCTGCTGGCAGGTCTTTTTGGCAGGGGCAAGACCACTGTCGAAGAGCCGTTACCGACGCGAAACCACATGGAAAAGATGTTCAATTATTTCCTGGTGCGGACTGCAACTGAAGAGGCTGGCAGTGTCACCGTATTCGGCGACCAGGTGCCGGAGTCGCGCGACTTTGCCATTCCCGGCGACATTTCTTCAGCGGCTTTTTGGCTGGTTGCTGCCGCGGCGCAACGAAGAGGACATCTGCTTATCCGCGACGTTGGTTTAAATGATACACGAACCTCGTTGCTTGGTGTTTTGCTCCGCATGGGTGCGCAGGTGCGCGAGGCTGTTGAAGATGTCGATCAGCTTGAGCCGCGCGGAATTGTCGAAGTCACTGGTTTTCCGCTTAAAGGAACCGTCATCCAAGGCAAGGAGGTGCCACGACTTATTGACGAGCTACCGATTTTGTCTGTTGCAGGCGCTTTGGCAAACGGCAGGACGGTTATTCGGCAGGCAGGGGAATTACGCGTTAAAGAAACTGATCGCATTGCGGCAATCGCACACAATTTGCGCACCATGGGTACGCAAGTAGCTGAGCTGAATGATGGACTCGAAATTAGTGGGCCGGCACCCCTGCACGGTGCGCGCGTGGCGAGCTTCGGTGATCATCGTATCGCGATGGCGTTTGCCATAGCGGGTTTGTTTGCTGATGGGGAAACCATTGTTCAGGACGCCGAATGCATTCGCGAGTCTTATCCCGGATTCGAAACGGTGCTTGAAGAGTTCACCAATCCGAAACGGATGCAGATCAGCACTCCGGTGATCGGTTCCCTCAGTCCCACTGCGCCTGAGGAAAGCTGAAATGGTAGGGACGCCGCGCTGTGCGGCGCAGCGCCCGGGCACTACCAGAAGTGCGCGTTGCGTTGCCGTGCGATGGGCGATTACAGTTAGGCCCTCGACTCTATGCGCCCTCTCCAACGAGATTTCCATCGGGTAGTTGCCATTGACGGTCCGGCTGCTTCTGGGAAAAGCAGTGTCGCGCGAGAGCTTTCCCGACGGCTCGGCTTTATCTACGTCAACTCCGGTGCCATTTATCGAGCGATTACCTGGTACCTGCTGCAAAAAGGCATCCATGCAGAAGATAGCGACCGCATCGCCCACGCTCTCGAATCAGCAGCGATTACCTGCTGTCTTCAGGACAGCGAGTCGCGGATCCTGATCGATAATGTCGATCCCGCGGACCATTTGCGGGATGATCGTGTGAACGAAAGTGTTGCTCGCGTTAGCAGGCTGCCGTTGGTCCGCCAAATTGTCGGGCAGAAACTGCATGAATATGCGCGCAACCACGACTTGGTCGTGGAAGGACGGGACATTGGTTCCGTGGTTTTTCGCGAGACCCCTTACAAATTTTATGTTGATGCTTCCCCCGAGGTGCGTCTCCGGCGTCGTGCCGCACAAGGAGAACGCGACGAAATCACGCTGCGCGATCACGCCGATTTTTCACGACCTGTTTCACCACTTGTCATTGCCGAAGACGCGCATGTCATCGACACGTCACGTCTTACAATCGAGGGAGTCGTTAACAAAATCATCGCACGGCTTAAGCAAATGGGTCTGCAGATTTAGAGATTGAATAAAGAGGAATCGCTCAGTCACTAAATCGCGAGCTCGTTAGATGAATTTCTACTACTGGCTTGGTTATCACTTTTCTCGTCTCGTCGGCCGATTGTTTTTTCGTTTTCGCGTAGTTCATCGGGAACGCATGATTCAGAGCGGGCCGGTGATTCTCGCCATGAACCATCAAAGTTACCTCGATCCGCCGCTCGCCGGGACTACGTGCGATCGGGCGATATACTTTCTGGCCCGGCGAACACTCTTGGACGCGCCGCTGCTTGGCTGGCTGTTGCCAAAGCTGAATGTAATCCCAGTTAATCAAGAAGGCGTGGATCGTGGTGCCATTAAGGCTTTGATTCGTGTTCTGAAGGCAGGAAACGGGGTGTTGGTTTTCCCTGAAGGCTCGCGCACGCTCGATGGTAAGTTGCAGCCAGCCGAACCGGGATTGGGCCTCGTGATTGCCAAAACGCTCGCGCCAGTCGTGCCAATGCGGATCTTTGGCGCCCACGAAGCCCTGCCCCGAGGCGGCGGCGGTTTGCACTTTGTGCCAATTACCATCGTGATCGGAGAACCGATTTTTTTTACGGCAGCCGATGTCGGGCCGCCGGGAAAGAGCCTCTATTGGCGACTAAGCGAGCGCGTTGTGGATGCAATTGCGGCGCTGCGCCCGAACTGACGCGGCCTTGCGCTTGTGGGATCGACTTCGATACTAAGGCGTGAATTCAGACAAGCCGCCTCTCGAAAAATCCCAGCCATCCCGGGTCTCAAAGGGCGTTGTTGTAGTGATGCTCATCATTATTGGGGCACTGGCCTC
>QHNK01000172.1 GCA_003218415.1 Verrucomicrobiota bacterium
CAACAGCGCGGAATGATTTTGAGCGAAGGCGCAGGCGCAATCGTTCTCGCGCGGGATGGCCCGTTCACGATCGAATGCGCTCATCCCGGCGGATATTTTGCGAAGCGCGCGGAAGCGGGGGAAATTTTGAAGCGAATTCTGCGCGATCTCAGTCGAAGCGAAGTCGATCTAGTCATCGCGAGCGCTAACGGCACTTTTGTCGATCAAGCGGAATATCGAGCGCTCAAGGCGGTCGTTTCAAATGCGTTCGTTTACACGGCCAAGCCAGCCTTGGGCGAGAGCGTTGGTGCTGCAGGCCTGTGGCAGGTCATCCTGGCGGCTCAGGCCCTGCGTTCTGCAGAGCTTCCGCCTGTGCTTCACGCAGATCCAGCCATTGCGTTGCAGCTTTCGCTTTCACGCAAACCTCTGGTAGAAGCGCGCCGCGCAATCGTTTTAAGCTGCGGGGTCAACCAGCAAGCAGCGGGATTGCGCCTAGCAATCCGGTGATATTTGATCCAGTTGCACATGTTGACGAAACGCGCTTCGACCGCGACGCTCGATTAGTCCCGCAGAGGCGGGATAATTCCGTCGTATGGCCGTTGAAGTAAAAATTCCCGCTGTTGGCGAATCCATCACCAGCGGTGTCGTCTCCGCCTGGCACAAGAAATCTGGCGAGTTCGTGAACGAGGGTGAAACGCTCTTTACGCTCGAGACCGACAAGGTTTCCACCGAGATCGTCGCCGAAAAAGCCGGCCTGCTCGAAACCAAAGTGCCCGAAGGCCAGGAGGTGAAGATCGGGGAAGTGGTTGCGACAATCGACGATTCAAAGCAGCGACCAGCGGAAAAGAAAGTCCCCGAGGCAAAGAAGGCTGAAAAGCCTCCGGAAAAAAAGAAAGAGCCTGTGGAAAAGAAGAGAGAGCCAGAGGCGGTGGAAAAAACTGTTGAAGAAAGGGAGAAAAAGCCGCCGTCGGAAGAAGAAAAACCTCTCTCTCCCGCGGTTCGGCACATCGTCGAAGAAGAGAAACTTGAGCCGGAGAAAATCCCCGGCACCGGGAGAAGCGGCCGTCTGACCAAGGCTGATGTGTTAGCCGCGGTGGAGGAACGCGGCAAGGCCGACTTGCCCGCCGAAGCCTTGGCGGAGGCGAGAGCCTCGGCGAAGGCGGATGGCCGGTTCATCCGTAAAAAAATGTCGCCGTTACGCCGCAAGATCGCGCAGCAACTGGTGATGGCGCAGCACACGGCAGCAATCCTTACCACATTTAACGAATGCGACATGAGCGCCTTGCAGGAATTGCGCGGCAAAGCGCAAGAAGAGTTTACGAAAAAGAACGGCGTGAAACTGGGTTTGATGTCGTTTTTTATTAAAGCCTCAGTCGAAGCGCTGAAAGCTGTGCCAGCGGTCAATGGCCGCATTGAGGACGATGATTTCATCCAAAACAACTTCTACGATATCGGCGTAGCCGTCGGGACGGAACGTGGGCTTGTCGTGCCGGTGGTGCGCGATGCGGACAAGAAAAGTTTTGCCGATTTGGAGCGCGACATTGCCGATTACGCCGCGACAGCGCGCGAAGGAAAATTGAAGATTGAAGATTTGCAGGGTGGTAATTTCACGATCACGAACGGTGGCGTGTACGGATCGCTCTTCGCGACGCCGATCTTGAATCCGCCGCAGAGCGGGATTCTCGGCATGCACAAAATCATACCGCGGCCCGTTGCCGTGGACGGGAAAGTAGAAGTCCGCCCGATGATGTATCTGGCGCTCAGCTACGATCATCGCGCCATCGATGGGAAAGAAGCAGTCACTTTCCTCGTCAAAGTGAAGGAATGCATCGAAGACCCGAAAAAACTGCCGCTGGATTTTTGATCCGCGTCGTGCGCGTGTCGGAACATAGACCTTCGGTCTGGGCGCCCAGCGGAGTTGCACTCCGGCTGCTGGAAGCGCAACGGGCAAAATGCCCGTTGGCCGCACAGGCGTGAACGCCTATGTTCCGGCCCAAGGTCGGAATGACAGAATAAACGTATGGAAAAATTTGATATTGTTATCATTGGCTCCGGTCCCGGCGGATACATCGCTGCGATCCGTGCCGGCCAGCTTGGACTGAAGACTGCCCTCGTCGAAAAAGACAAAGAACTAGGCGGCACTTGCCTGAACGTCGGCTGTATCCCCAGCAAAGCGCTTCTGACTTCGAGCGATCATTTCGTGTTCGTCAAAAAAGAGGCTGCCAAGCATGGCATCGTCATCGACGGCGCGCGTGTCGATCTCGCGAAGATGCAGGAGCGCAAAGACAGAGTCGTGAAGACATTCAATAGCGGTGTGCGGACGCTGATGAAAACGAACAAGGTCACTACCTTCGCAGGCTTGGCTTCAATCACCGCGCCCGGGAAAGTTTCCATTAAATCCTCCAGTGACGAGACACAGGAGATCGAAACGAAAAATATCGTCATCGCCACCGGCAGCGCACCGGTGGAACTGCCGTTCGCGAAATTTGACGGCAAAACAATCGTCAGCAGCACCGAAGCGCTGGAGTTCACGGAACCTCCAAAGAAACTCGTTGTCATTGGTGCAGGCGCGGTAGGGCTGGAACTGGGCTCCGTTTGGAACCGGCTCGGTTCCGAAGTCACGATGCTGGAATTTCTGCCGCGCATCGCTCTCGGGTTCGATCTTGAGCTGTCGAACCTGCTTCAACGTTTGCTTACCGCTCAAGGCATGACGTTCCACCTGGATGCGAAAGTTAGCGCGGTG
>QHNK01000173.1 GCA_003218415.1 Verrucomicrobiota bacterium
AAAAATAAAACCGATTAGCCAAAGGGTCTGTCCATTCAAAACCGGAAGGTGTCCCGGGCCGCTATCGGCAATCGCGGCTAGCGGCACGTAGGAAGTCCAGCCACTCTTGGCCGCGCCGCCGGGAACGAAGAAACTGATCAGCATGATAATGCCTCCGACAAAAACGGCCCAGTAGCTCGCCATGTTTACTTTCGGGAAGGCCATGTCCGGCGCGCCGATTTGCAGCGGCACGACAAAATTGCCAAACGCGGCAAACGCCAGTGGCACAATGCCGAGAAAGACCATGATCGTGCCGTGCATCGCGCCCAACGAGTTGTAAAAGTCGGGCGTCATTTTCCCGTCTGGCATCGTGTTCGGCCCAAAAATGTGCGGGAGAAATTTGCCAATCACTGGCAATGCCTGGCCAGGATAGGCCAGTTGCCATCGCATCAGCATCATCAGGGAAAAACCGAATAGCAGGAAAATCAGGCCCGTGAATCCGTACTGGATACCGATTACTTTGTGGTCGGTAGAGAAAATATATTTTCGCCACCACCCGAGCTCGTGATGCTCGCCTGCCGCGCCGGAGCCGTGCGAAAGCGGGTGAGCAGCGTCGTGCCCGTGTTCGTGGTGGGTCTCAACAGAAGCAGAACCGTCCATTTCAGCAGAAAGTTGTCGTTTCAATATCTAGAGGGAAGCGCGATTTGCAAAGCCTGAAATTTGCGATTCGGGTGGGAAAACGCCGGATAGCCTGCTTTCTGGGTTGTGCGAAATTTCCGCGTGCAAGGTGAACAGAAATCGCGCGCCATCATCCATCTCGACATGGATTGTTTTTACGCCGCGATCGAGGTGCGCGATCGGCCATCATTGCGCGGCAAACCCGTCGGGGTGGGTGGCGCGCGCGACCGGCGCGGCGTGTTGACGACCTGCAATTACGAGGCGCGCAAGTTCGGTGTGCGCTCGGCGATGCCAACTTTCATGGCGCTGCAACGCTGCCCGAATTTGATCGTGCTGCCTACGCGTTTCGATGTTTATCGACGTGAAGCTGCAATCATCCGCGGAATACTTTATCAGTTCACTTCCATAATCGAACCGCTCTCGCTCGATGAAGCTTACCTCGACGTCAGCGCGCACCCGAGCGCGCCGGGACCGCTGGCACATGAAATCCGCAGCGCGATTTTTCGCCAAACAAAGCTGACGTCCTCCGCGGGCATTGGTCCCAACAAATTGATCGCCAAGATCGCCAGCGAAATAAACAAGCCAAACGGCCAGTTCGAAGTGAAACCGGAACAAGTGCCCGAGTTCATGAAGGATTTGCCGGTCCGCAAAATCTGGGGCATCGGCGAGAAGAGTGAGCGAAAACTGGAAGAACTCGACGTCAAAACTTGCGGCGAACTCCAAAGGTTCTCGCGGCCGGAGCTCGTCGATGTCTTCGGCAAGTTCGGTCTCGATCTCTACGATCTCTGTCGCGGTATCGATCATCGACCAGTCGAACCGGATCGTCCGCGCAAGTCGCTGAGCACAGAGGAAACGTTCGCTGTTGATCTGACCACCCTCGAGCAATGCGAAGAAAAGCTCGACGAACTTTTCCAGGAGCTGATGGCTGATCTCGCGCAAAAAGAATCGACGCGCGAGACCACGAAAATTTTCGTGAAACTTAAGTTTAACGATTTCACGCGCACGACTGCCGAGCGCGCGGGCCTTACACCCGCATTGGAATATTTTCGCTCACTGCTTGCGGAAGCCTTCGCCCGCACTGGAAAACCGGTGCGCCTTATTGGCGTGGGCGTTCGTTTCGCCGAGACAATGCCGGAAACCGCGCAGCTGGATTTGCTGTAGCACAGCCATCTTGGCTGTGGGGCCGGCGGGCTTCCAGCCTGCCGAACCACTTAAGCGCCAGGCGAGACGCCCGGCTGCCCCACAGGCTAGAAGCCTGTGCTACGTTTGTCTTAATCCCGCAACATGACCTCTGCCCAGGAAAGGAAAATCAAGCAAACCGGTTGCGATGCGCGCTTTGATAATCTGACGCGTCAACTTTATGCGACTGACGCGTCGATTTACCAAATCGAACCGATCGGCGTCGCATTTCCGAAAAGCGCGCAACAGGCAAGCCTCGTCATTCGGGCTGCGGCTGATGCAGGTCTTTCCGTCACGCCGCGTGGCGCTGGCACAAGTCTGGTCGGGAACGCGATTGGCGAGGGATTGATCATCGAATGCTCGCGTTACAACCGGCAAATCACGGAGCTCGATCTTGAAAAACGAAGCGTGCGGGTCGGGGCCGGCGTTGTGCTGGATCAATTAAACGATTTTTTGAAACCACGCGGATTTTGTTTCGGCCCGGATGTGGCGACGAGTTCGCGCGCAACGCTCGGCGGTATGATCGCGAACAATTCCTCAGGCGCGCGGTGCCCGATTTACGGGACAACCGCCGATCACGTGATTTCGCTTGAGATCGTCATGGCCGACGATCGAATCGAGAAGATCGGTCCTACGCACGACTCGCTGCATGCCGAGCGCACAAGGATCGGGAACCTCATTCGCGCGGCGAGCGGCGAGATGACTGAGTGCTGGCCACCCGGTTTGATCAAACGCTGGCCAGGTTACGGCATTGAAAGATTTCTGCGCGCGCCGAATGATCTCACCAACATTCTCGCGGGCAGCGAAGGCACGCTCGCAGCGATCTTCTCCGCGGAACTGAAAATCTCACCTTTGCCGCGCGAGAAAGCCTTGGGCCTGATCTTTTTCGCATCAGTGGGAGAAGCGATGCAGGCCACGGTCGAACTTCTCGATTTGAAGCCTGCTGCGATTGAACACATCGATCGGCCTTTGCTCGATCAAACCAAAGGCCAACTTCATTTTCAAGCGGCTCGCGATTTGCTCGAACTCGATACGAAACCGTGCGCAGCGATTTTGATCGTCGAATTCTACGACGACGTTGCAGAGCGGTTGTCCATTCTGGAATCCAGAAAGATCGGACTGCGCACGAAAATTCTCACCGATGCAGCTCAA
>QHNK01000174.1 GCA_003218415.1 Verrucomicrobiota bacterium
AAAATGCGCGCGATGCAAGCAGGCGTTTTCAGGTTTCCGCCGCCGATCGATACGAAGATCGACCAACCCGAATCGCAGATCGTGATCGACCATGACAAAGTCGCCATGCTCGGTCTGGATATGAAACAGATCGGCGCCGATCTATCGGCGATGGTCGGAGGCAACTTTGTTAATTGGTTTAATATTTCCGGCCGCAGCTACAGAGTGATCCCGCAGGTGCAACGAGTTGACCGGTTAAACCCGAGCCAGCTCGAAAACATGTATGTGACTGGGCCTAACAATCAGCTTGTACCACTCAGCACGATCGCGACGATCCAAAACCGCACGGTGCCGCGCTCGCTCAGTCGCATGCAGCAGCTCAATGCGGTGCGTATCATGGGCGTGCCTACGGGCGGACTCGATGCAGCGCTCAAATTTCTCGAGGACGAAGCAGCCAGAACACTGCCGAAAGGTTATCTGATCGATTACACCGGCGAATCACGACAGCTGCGGGCTGAGGGAAACAAATTCCTGCCCGCGTTCGCTCTCGCTATCGTGATGATCTTTCTCGTCCTCGCAGCGCAGTTCAACAGCTTCCGCGATCCATTCATCATCCTGCTCGGTTCGGTCCCCCTTGCGTTGTTCGGAGCGTTGCTCTTTACCTTCCTGAAAATGCCGAACCCGAACGTAGCGTTTTTCACAGACAAATGGACCACGACGCTGAATATCTATTCCCAGGTTGGTTTGGTCACTCTGGTCGGGCTTATTTCGCGAAATGGAATTTTGATCGTGCAATTTGCCAACGAACTGCAGCGGCAAGGCCGCGCCAAACTCGCCGCTATTGCCGAGGCGGCGCGCACACGACTGCGTCCAGTCCTCATGACCAGCATCGCCACGATCGCCGGTCATTTCCCGCTCACGCTTGTGAGCGGCCCGGGCGCTGCAGCGCGAAACTCAATCGGTCTTGTGCTTGTTGGTGGAATGAGCATCGGAACGATCTTTACACTTTTTATCGTTCCGTCGCTCTACATGCTGCTCGCCAAAGAACATCACGAAAAATCTTTGGCAGAAACTGAAGAAGAACCGGCAGCAGAAGGTGTCGATCTTATACCCGAGTACGCGCCTGCGCTCGCGCCAGATGGGAACGGCAACGGGTGGAAAAAGGGTTGATACGCGCGCGGCTGCCGGGCGAGATCGTACCTTTCATTCAGGCTCCGGCTGAAAAAAGCCTCAGCGAGTTTCCTCACTGAGGCTTTGTTTTTGCAGCGGGTCCCCCCACAGGCCGCTGCTCACTCCGGAGATTTCTCGCGCTTTTTGCTCTAGCGCGTTTTATCTGCTTGCTGGCCCAGTTGTCCGGAATTCAGCAAACTCGGCGGTATTGAGTGTTTCGTTGTTCGGCCGCCAGTCGCCCCGCGTGCGCTAAACACGCGGGGCACTTTTTCAGCCTTTAAGCGGCTCGCTGTTGGCGAGGGGATTGTGGTATGGAGCTAAACTCAAGAACATCCTCGGAGATTTTGGTAATCGCCCAGGGTTCCGCAGTAGCCTGCATGAGCACATTGGCTTCCACGATCTTGCGACCGACTGGCCGCAATGATTTAATGGAGAAGCCTTCCGCTGCCGTTACAATGTAGCCTTGGCCACCTTGCTGGCAGAAGAATGTGCCGCTGTCTCCGCGCAACGCCTCTGCCAAATCAGGATGTTGGATTGTCCCATTTAGTGGTAGTTTCGTTTGCATACGTGCACCCTCGCGCAATACTGAATGATCGCCAGGTAACTTAGGTTGCCTTTTTAATCTCCCGATTATTGAACATTGCGGGAATGAGCGCAGCCTTCGGCTGGGCAAAAGAACGGTGGCTGCGCGAGGATGAGGCGCGAGGAGGAGTCGCAAGTGAAGCGAACGTCTAGGGTTGTCATGAAGCGCGAGGCGGTGATCGATCCGTCACTGGAAAAGACTTTGCTCAGCCTGCACGCCGCCATCAATCTCGGTTCGTTCTGGAAAGCCATCCAGCAGTTGCTCGCCGCCGCGATCCCAAATCGCTTGATCGGTCTCATGCTTCAGCCCAATCCGATTTTGCCAATGATCGCGAGATGGACATTGCCCGTGCCTGATGGATTTTTCGCCGCGGCGCCGCTCAAAAGTTATATCGCTGCGCAACCGCGCCAGAGGTTCGTGCAGATTAGCGAGCTCTTTTCAAATCGAAGCAGCCTGGTGAAATCGGCCTTTTATCGCCGTTACATGGCGCCTCAAAAATGCGCGCACGCCGTGTGTCTCCTGTTCTGGCAAAGTCATAGACTCATTTGTGTGATTGCAATCATGCGCACGGCGACGCAGGGGGATCTCTCGCTGGCGGAGATGAATTTGCTTCGGCAGCTTTACCCCCAGTTTCTCACCGCCCTTTGCCGGCTCAGGTCGCTCGAGCGTGAACATTCAGTGCGGATGGATCTTGAAGAATTCCTGAGCCGGCTGCCATTGCCGACAATCGTGTTGCGATGGAACTTAAAGCCAATTTATCAAAACCGCGCCGCGCGCGATTTCTGCGCGGT
>QHNK01000175.1 GCA_003218415.1 Verrucomicrobiota bacterium
AACAGTAGAAACATTCGAGAAGCTGCGTTCCACCGGAAAAATCAAACGCTGGGGCGTCTCAAACTTCGATGCCGATGACATGAAAGAACTATTCGATATCTGCAGGCGATTGAGATCAATCGCCCCTACCACGAATCAGGTTCTTTATAACCTCGAAAATCGGGAGATCGAATTCGATTTGCTTCCTCTTCTCACTCGTCACTCGTCACACGTCACTCCCATTATGGCGTACTCTCCGGTCGGCCATGGCCGCGGATTGCTGGACAATAGGACACTGAAGAAAATTGCCAGGCGTCACGATGCCACTCCCGCGCCGATCGCGCTCGCCTGGGTGCTGCGTCAACCGGGAGTCATCGCGATTCCCAAAGCGAGTGACAAGAGTCACGTCCGCGACAATGCGCAATCAACGGATATCAAACTGACCAAAGAGGATCTCGCAGGTCTCGATCAAGAGTTCCCACCGCCAAAGTCAAAAAAATCATTGCCGACATTGTGATGTCACATCGAAGATCGACATCACGAAACAGGCGAAGCCAACACTCATCCGCTAGCGGCGATTAGTCATCGTGGTCGTCACCGTGCCACGAATCATCGCCACTTCTCTCTCCATCATCACCAGCATACTCGTCGCCACCGTGACCATGATATTTCTTCCATTTCACTTTCCATTTCCCGTGCTTGAATTTCACGACCGGTACCCAGCTTTCATACTCGCGAGGTGGCGGCGCTACATACGCCAAGTTCGCGTTGGATAGCCCTAGCGCGTCGAGCGTGCTCGCGTCGAGCCGGCCGGTTGGCGCAAGTCCTGAGCCCAATTGAAACGCACGAACGGCGAATGCTGTCTGCCGTCCATAACTGCCATTAATCCGTCCCCAGTAATATCCGCGACTCATGAGTTCACGCTGCATTTGCGCGACGATGATGCGCCTATTCATCCGAGGCGGCATCGATTGATAGGCGTTACCGGACAAAACCGGATTCATTTCGAGTCGGCGCTCTGGTTCGGCTGGTGGGCGCGGCGGCGAAGAATTCTGGCCGAGCCGCGAGCTATCATCGGCACGAGCGCTGTTGGACTGAGTGACGGCAGGTTTTGAAGTGGGATGCGAGAATGAGGCCGCATTCGAGCTCAAGTTGAGCGAGCGAAGTGTTTCTGGATTGGTCTCGCCAGTCACTTGCAGCCCGTTTCGAATTTGGTAACGCCGAACCGCGGCAGTCGTCTCGGAGCTCTTGTCGCCGGTAACTTCGCCGTAGTAAAACCCTTGGTCTTTGAGAGCCTGCTGCACGGATTGGACGGTCTGATCAGCGCGCACCAAGCTTGCAACGCAGAGAGCGACGACAAAATGCACAATTGTTCGCTTCATGGCCGGAGGGATTAAGTCCTCACTTGGGATTCGTGCGCGCCTGCGTCCGCGCGTGCGTCCTGCCAGAATCCGACGCTTTTGTATCCTTTCCGTCAATCGCCTTGAAATCATCGACAAAGGCTTGATACGAATGACAGCTAAAGATGAATGAAAAGGCTGAATCAAGAATGGAAATCACTGGTGGATGCGTCTGCGGCGGCACGCGTTATGCGCTGACAAGCGCGCCCTTTTCCCTGGGCGATTGTCATTGCATAGATTGCCGGCGAAGCGCCGGGGCGCCCTACGTCACGTGGGGATCGGTGCGACGCGAAGATTTAGTTGTGACAAGAGGCGAACCGCGCAAGGTCGCGCATGCGAATCGACTTCGATCATTTGCCGCATGTTGCGGCACTCACTTGTTTTTCGAAGAGACCAAAGATTCAGATACAATCGACGTGACGATCGCATCGCTGGACGACCCCGCGCCATTCGCGCCAGAGAAAGCGATCTGGCTCGAAGACAAATTGCCGTGGGTTAAGCTCGATGAATCGCTCCCGTCTTTCCCAAAGAGCTCGAAGACTTCCGGTACGTGAAAAATAATTCGACTCTCATCTTTCTTGGTCTGTTAGCTTTTATCGGTCCTGTCAGTTGCGGCCATGCTGCGTCCGAACAGAAGGCTTCGTACGGGACGCGGGTAAAATACCGCGTCGGCAAGAAAATCGAGTTCCCGGATTTCACAGTCGAGTATGTGGGCGAACGCCGGCAAAGCACGCCAGCGTATCCGAGAGGGTTTCTCTACTATGATTTCAAGGTCAGCAGGGGAAAGTCTGAGAAAGTGATTTCCTGGACTACCGGCACAGGGATCATTGATCCCACCGACTTCGAATTCGATGGCAAACGTTATCACCTCGAGCTACGCCGTTCGGAGAAGCTCGGAAAATTGAATGATAACGAATTAGTGATTTGGCAGGGAAGTTTCAGATCTCGCTGATCTCGATCACGAATTCCCTCCGCCAAAATCAAATCAGCCGAGCCCGACGCTGTGAATTCCTCGTCGCCTCTCCTTCGACCTTATCCATGGAAGGTTCTCACTTGCTGGCTGTTAGCTTGAAAAAAACATTGACGGGAAGTGAAAATCCGGGC
>QHNK01000048.1 GCA_003218415.1 Verrucomicrobiota bacterium
TGGACGGTGCGATCGCTGCCATTGAGAGCGGCGCTCACCTTTTGGCCATTGTCATTATTTAATTCGAAGTTTGTCACCTTTGCCGGACGCCAGAGCTCGCAGCCCGCTTGCACCGCGAGCTCGAGCATGTGCGAATCCAGCTTTGCCCGGTCCACTTGAAAGCCCGGCAATCGGCTCTGATACCGTGTGCCTACCTCGACGCAATCATCGAAGCGTTGATCAGGTCGATTCGAAAACCAGAGGCGCAATCCCTGCTTTGCCAGCTGATGATGACCGAGGTAATGGGCGAGACCCAAAATGCGCGTCATGTAACAACTGCTTACTTCGGTGGTCGATTCCCCAACCTTGCGGTCGAACGCGGCTGTCTTTTCGATGATGAGGACGCGCGCTTCGGGCCGTTTCCGTTTCAGCATCAGCGCCGTCGCCGCGCCGGAAAACGCGCCGCCAATGATCACGACATCATAATCGAAGTTCATCGCGCCCTAAGAGGATGGACTTTACTGCGTCCAAACGCAATTGCCTTCGTTTAGCGTTGAAGGTTAAGCGTTCAAGACTGAGCGTTAGGCGAAATGATCCTCACAAATGCGCGTTTGATTTTTCCTGATGGAATTCGTGACGGCCTCGAAGTTGTCGTGGAAGGAGGGAAAATCGCCGAGATTCGCCCGCCTGCGCCAAGGCTTCGGCGGACAGACGAGCAAACCCGAACCAGCAGCAAAGACGTTGTCGACCTTGACGGAAATTATCTCGCGCCTGGGTTTATCGATCTTCACGTTCACGCCGCGCTCGGCCGGGATACCATGGACAGCTCCGCCGAAGCATTTCGCACCATTTGCGATTTCCACGCAAGCGGGGGCACCACTTCACTTCTGCTCACCACTGCGACAGCGCCGCTGCAGAATATTGTCGATGTGCTAAAAGCGGTCCGAGATTATCGATCTCCCATTAGCGCGGTTGCGGGAGTTCATGTAGAAGGCCCGTTCATCTCGAAAGCAAAATGCGGCGCGCAGCGCGCGGAATTCATTCAGGAACCGTCACCGACTGGTGTGCGACAGTTGCTCGAGCACGCGGATGTGATCAAACGCGTCACGATTGCGCCGGAACTGCCGGGAGCACTCGAGGCGATCGAAAGTTTTCGCACGCATGGAGTCAGCGTAAGCGGCGGACATAGCGATGCTTGGGATGAGGATGCGCGCGCGGCATTCGATCGTGGCATGCGCAGCGCGACGCACACATTTAATTGCATGTCGAACGCGCGCCGCCGCGGCATTTGTCGTGTCGGCGGTCTGATCGAGTTCGCGTTGAGCGAACCGCAGATTAGTTGCGAACTGATCGCGGACGGCCATCACGTTTCGCCGACGTTGATGAGAATGTTGTATCGTGCGAAAGGCGCGGGCGGAATTTGTCTCGTAACGGATGCAACTGCCGGCGCCGGGTTACCGGAGGGATCTCGATTTTCACTTTTTGGCAATGAATGCCTTGTTGAAGGCGGCGTCTGTTTGCTAGCTGACCGCTCCGCACTCGCCGGCAGCGCTTCGCGAATGATCGACCTCGTACGAACGATGGTACAGAAGGTCGATGTCCCGTTGCATGAGGCCGTCATGATGGCAACGGGAAATCCTGCACGCGCAATCGGCCTAGAAAAAAAGGGTCAATTGACAGTCGGAGCCGACGCCGACTTTGTTGTTCTTTCACCGGAGCTTGAAGTGTTGCGCGTATCTGTCGGCGGAAAGGAAATTCCGTAAGCTAGAGCGACATCAAGAATTCGGCGATGTCCAGCGCGGCGCGGGGTTGGCTAAGTTTGCCGATGTTGCTAGCCCATTCGCGCCATTGTTTTGCGTCATTGGCGAACGCGCGTTCGATCTGTGCCACGACTTCTCTTGGTGAAAGCGCGACCACGCCGGAATTGGTTTCGACGATCAAGCGGGCGTTGCCTTCCTCCTGACCCGCAACGACGTGATTGATGATCATTGGGCAGGCGGCTGCAATCGTTTCCTGCACGGTCGCGCCACCGGCTTTGCCGACGAGCAAATGGCTTTCGTGCAGCATCCGCGGGAGCTGGTCTGTCCATCCAACAATCTTTGTCGTGCGGTCGTTCGCCGCCGCTTCAATTGCCGGCCGGAGTTTTTCGGAACGACCAATCGTCACCGTAAGATCGACACCAAGCTTTGCCAGTAACCTCACCAATTCCGGCGCGCCGCGCGTCGCGGCATGGATCATGTACAAAACGCGGGGCTTCGAATTGTTGGAAGGTAATTTTCGATCGTTGGTGAAATCGGCAAACTTCGGGCTTACAGGAAATCCAAATACCTTGGTTTTTTCCGGCGCGACTCCCACCGCTCGCAAGACGGAGGCGCTCTGTTCGTTCGCAACGAGGAAATAATCAGCCGGGCTCCGGTACCACGTGGCGTTAATGGTGATCGAATCCGTCACGACCACCACACATTTACAGGATCTCTTGGGTCCCAAAATCTCCTGAAGCACATTTGCGTATGCTGGGAAAGAGCAAACGACGACGCTCGGGCGAAAACGCTCGAGCAGCGGAGCGAGATGACTCTTAAGTTGAGTGAATCGCCGAAATTCTGTGTCGTAATCTGTCTTGCGATCGAGCCAGCGATAAACGATCCCCCAAGCGCGGGGCGCAGAATTCACCAGCGCCAGATAACCTCGGCGCACGAACTCATTGACCGGTCCATAGGCTTCAGCAAACAGATCCCGCAATTCCACGTCGGCCTGGTTCGGGGCGACGCGCGCCAGACCGTCGCGCACTCCTCTGGCGGCGCTATTGTGCCCCTCTCCGAAGCCGGCGGTTAGAATCAATATTCTCTTGTTCATGAATCGTCAGGCGCGGCAAACGATGATGGAGCGCAGAAGCGCACGGAACTCTACTCGCGAACGCACTCGGACTTTAATGGATATTTACGCTGGGCAAAGTAAACTCTGCCGAAGATGAAATATCTCGCGTTCATCTGGCGCGTTCTGCACCGGCTGGTTTGGGAAACGACAACTGATAACACGACCGGACTGGCTGCGCAGATGGCGTATCTGCTTCTGTTCGCGCTGGCTCCCGGATCGCTTTTTCTCTGGCATTTGGTGGGTCTTTTCGGCACCGATCCGACGAAGCTGCATCGGATGTTTCTTTTCCTAAAAAGCTTCATGCCGCCGGACGCGAAAGTGCAGGACATTTTGGATTCTGCGATGGCCAATGTGGTGGTGACAGGTTCGAGCGGTCTGCTCGCGAATGCGGGCATAGTTCTCGGAATCTATTTCGGGACCGTCTTCTTCGCGACGATTTCACGGGCTCTGAGTCATACGTATGGAATGCGGGAAGATCCCCATTGGTGGTCGAAATATATCATCTCATTCTTCATGCTCTTCTGGTTTGGGATCATTATTGTGTTTTGCTTCAACGCGATTGTCTTCGGTGAAAAGCTGGCTGGTATTGCAGAGGTAAATTTTCAACTGGGGTTCCCGCTGCAGGCGTGGATCGCGACGTTAAGCGTGCCATTCACCGCTGTGGCCCTGGTCGTTCTCGCGCTCGCGCTTTATCTCCTGACGCCGGAAAATTACTTGACGGTCCGTCAGGCGTTGCCGGGCGCGATTTTCTTTGCGGCCGGCTGGATCATCGCGACAAAACTTTTTCAATTCTACGTAGGAAGATATGATCGCTACAACCCGACGTATCTCGCGCTGGCATCCATCGTGGTGTTGCTCACCTGGATGTATCTGACTTGTCTGCTGCTGTTGTTGGGCGGCAAATTGAACGCCATTCTTCGCCGGGAACGCGAAAGAATGCGCAGGGCTGCGCCTGTTGCGCCTGCGGCGTGAGATAGCTGTAGCCACCGCCCTGCGGGCGGTTTGGTTTGTGGTGATTGGAGCTGACGGCCCACAGGGCCGTGGCTACAGACTAGCGCCACGCTGCTTCCCGAAAGCGTTCGGGGTTGATCGCGTCGCGCGGTCTGTTACTCTCCGTCGCAGTGGTGCGTTTTCGCATTTGGGCTGCACTCGCCGTTGGCGCAATCGTCGCAGGTCTCCTTTGCGCGCAAGTCAGCGAAGAACAAGAAAGCCGCCGCGCTCAATCCGATCAAGGCGAGACACACGACGCGTCCTCTCCGAAACCAAAAAAATCTCCGAGCCCCGCGGCTAAAAGAGCAACGGGTAAATCAACCAAGAAGCATCGAGCGTCTGCGACGCCGGACGAAACGCCTAAGGCCATCCCACGAGCAAAACTAGCAAGCGAAGAGTCGAAAAAGGAACCAGAGCCTTCGGCAAGAGCAAAATCGCCAAATCCGATCTCGAAATCTAAAGCAAAATCCAACGAGGAAGAACAGCCAACGCCAAATCCGACGCCGCGCGAGACGCCCGAGCCCGGTGCTTCGCCGAAATCAAAGCGGCACCACACGCCAACGCCCAAACCGAAATCGGCGAAGAAGAAGTCCCGCGAGAAGGAAACGGCGCGCAAGACCAGGAAGACCGGGAAATCCAAACTGGCGCGGAAAGAAGAGGAAACACCAAAGCCGGCAAAGACGCCAACGCCTCGCGTGGAAGAGGGCGGCGTATCACTAGAAAGCTCACCTCCACCGCCGCGGGCACTTGCAGTGCCGACGCCTGCGGCCTCACCGCAGCCAAAAGTTCCCCGTGCTCTACCAGCCGGCGAGCGAGCCCAGGTTGTGGTCGAAAAGTCCGGTATCGAGGAAGACCAGGGCTTCGAGCCTCCGCCATCGCCGCCGCCGCGCAGGTTCGGTTTCTGGCCCTGGTCTCGGCAATCAACCAATTATCGGTATCTCACGCGGTCAGTCATCGAAGCCATCCGACGCGCACCCGTGAAACGGCGTCGCTGGCAGTTCATTGTGGTGCACAATAGCGGCACGCGGCAGGGAAACGCGCGCGTTTTTGATTATTATCATCGGCACGTCCGCCGGATGCAGAATGGTCTTGCCTACCATTTCGTGATCGGCAACGGAACGTCCACGGGCAACGGGCAGATCGAAGTGGGCGATCGTTGGCGGCGCCAGATCAACGGCGGCCATGTGCACAGCGATTATTTGAACAACATTTCGCTCGGTATTTGTCTGGTAGGCGATTTTAATCGCGACCAGCCAACGCGCGCGCAGCTCGACGCGTGTGAAGAACTCATTCGCTACCTGCGCGAACGTTGCGGCAAGACCGACAGAGGCGACATCCCTGTGCGGCCACATCGTGAAATAAATCCGCCACGCTGGCCTACTGATTGTCCGGGAGACGTTTTTCCCTATTCGTGGTTTCGCAGGTTTTGATAGCGAGCATACGGCTCTAGTTGAGATGGCATTCTCACAAAGAGGGCCGGTCGCTCGTGAGCGTGCGATTCTCTTAAAAGATCACGAACGTTTTATGCAAAGAGGGATTGTCCGGTCCTGCGTGTTGCTGATTGTAATCACGCTATGTGTCGCGGCAGGCGCGTTTTCGGCCGCAGCACAGGAACCTGCGCAGACCCGGCCGGAACTAATCACGACGTTCGCGCCGATTGTCGAGAAGGTGGCGCCGAGCGTGGTCACTGTGTTTACGACTCAAACGGTGTCGCGCGGACTGACGGCGTTTCCATTTTCCGACGACACGCTGCGCGAGTTTTTCGGCGGACAATCTCCGCAGAGGCAAGGCAAACAAACGCTGCAAGGCCTCGGGTCGGGCGTGATTGTCAGCCCGGATGGATACATTCTCACGGCCAACCACGTCGTTTCAGGCGCGGATGAAATCATGGTGGGGCTGGGCAACGATCTCCGAAAATTCAAGGCGAAGAAAGTCGGCACCGATCCGGGTACGGACGTGGCGTTGTTGAAAATCGAGGAGAAAAATCTGCCCGCGATCACGTTTGCCGACAGCGACAAAGCGCGCGCGGGCGACATTGTGCTGGCGATCGGCAATCCATTTGGCCTTCGGCAAACGGTCACCATGGGAATCATCAGCGCGGTCGGGCGCGGCGGCATGGGCATCGTTGATTATGAAAATTTCATCCAAACCGACGCGGCCATAAACATGGGCAACTCCGGCGGCGCGCTGGTCGATACCCAGGGCCGGTTGTTAGGCATCAATACGGCGATTTTCAGCCGAAGCGGCGGAAACCAGGGCGTCGGCTTTGCGATTCCCGCAAGTCTCGCGCGTGACGTGATGCAGAGCTTGCGCGAAAGAGGCCGCGTTGTGCGCGGCTACATCGGGGCGTCGGTGCAAACGCTCACACCCGAGCTGGCTGAGGCGATGAAGTTCAAAGGGCAACCAACCGGCGCGCTCGTGGGCGAGGTCACGCCAAAAAGCCCTTCGGAGAAAGCCGGGATGAAAACCGGCGATGTAATTACGGCCGTTAACGGGAAGAAAATCAGTGATGCGCGCGAACTGCGTTTGATGATTGGCTCAATGGCGCCAGGGACAAAGGTACAGATCGAGGTGAATCGCGAAGGTCAGAGCAAAATCTTCAATGTCGAGCTTGCTGAAATGCCTCCGGGTGAAGCTGAGCAAGGGGCCGAGACGTCTCCTGAAGAAAGCGCTCAACCTGAAAAGGCCACCGTGTTCGGCGGTGTCGCGGTCGCGGATATCACCGATGACATTCGCACTGCGCTTAATCTTTCAAAGGACGTCAAAGGCGCTGTGATTGCGGAGATTGACGCCGATTCGCCAGCCGCGAAAGCTGGGCTGCGCGAAGGCGACGTGATTCAGGAAGTGAACAAGCAGCCCGTCAGAAATGCGAAGGACTTGGTCGCCATCAGCAAAAAATTGAAGCCGAACGAAAAGATTTTGATACGCGTCTGGAGCCAGGGCCGCAGCGGCTTCGTCGCGCTGGAACCGAAGTGACACAGGGGAGCGCCCGCTTCCAGAGGGCTGCCAGCAAGATGCCGCTGCTCCCCTTCAAATGTCCAAAAGCACCGTGGCCTTCCATCCGCCATTCTCTTTCTCGACGGAGAAATTATGCAGCGTGACTGCCTTCACGTCGGCGCGCTGATGATGCCGCGCCGCGTCCAACGTTTCGCCGGCAGCTTCCGCTTTCAAAAAATATTTTCCTTCTTTCTTATCGATCTGCGCATCACGGACGCGCAGCAAGAGGCGCTCGGCGTCTTTGAAGTAAATAAGGTCCTGCAAAAAATCGAACAACAACATGTCGATCTTGTCGTTCGACAGTTCGATCTGCCGCGTATCGTGCGGCTCGATGGCGCCGAGATTGTCAATCATCACGTTCATCGTGGCGTCGGCCGCCTCGCTGAACAATTCCGGCAGATTGCGGCCGGTCGCTTCAAACGCGATGTCCGCGGTGCCGATGTCTTCGAGGTATTGATAGGGCATGAGGAGAATGACGAATTAATGACAAATGACGAAAACAGAACGCGAACTCGATGTTGATCACTTCGTCATTTGGGTTTCGTCATTCCTTCGACATTTGTCATTCGAACTTCGTCATTTTTGGCGGCGCATTCGTTTAGCGCAGGAACAATCGCTGATTTTAGTGCGGTAATTTTTCTGCCGATAAAAACGAGCTCCGTCTCTGACGTTTCGAACGGTTCCAAGTCCCAGCGGCCTGCGACAAAATTGAAAAGCTGCGCGCCATCAGGGAAGCGGATGAAGCCTTTCGCTCGAAGCACATTCGCGGGAAGGCTGTCTGCGAAAGCTTCGAAACAATCACGAGAAAAAATTTTGTCAGAGCTAAATGTGAACGATTCGAATTCAAGCTGATGCTGATGCTCTGGACGTGCGATTTTTTTCTCCTGGCCGATGCCAAACAGGAGTTCCGGATTGATCCGGCAGCGCTCGGTGCGAACAATCGCCGCGGTCGGATTGATTTCGCGCAGCTTCGTTTCGAGTGGCTCGATCTGTGTCGCTTGGACGAGATCGATCTTGTTCAAAAGCAAAATGTCCGCGCCTTCGATTTGCAGGCGGGTTGTGTGACCTAGCTCGGGGAAACGAACGAGCATGTCGGCATCGATGACCGAAACGACGCCATCGAGACGGCATTGCGGCAGCGCCTCCTGAATGTTGAACACGAGCGCTTCGGGCTCGGCGAGCCCGGTTGTCTCGACAATGATCATCTCGGGAGCGACTTTCTCGATGATTTCGTTCACCGCCGCCTCGAATTCGCCGACCAACGAGCAACAAACGCAGCCGCCGCCCAGCTCGGCGATGCGCACGTTTTTTCCTTCGATGACTTTTGTGTCGATGGCGATCTCCCCGAATTCATTCATCACGATGGCGATCTTCGCCGGTCGCGTCCTCAGAATGTGACGGAGCAGCGTGGTCTTGCCGGTGCCGAGTGGACCGGTCACTAATGTGATGGGTGTGCGCGGAGTCACCGCTAGCCTTTTACGTTCCCAATGGGCGTGAAACGTGCGACCGGCTTGCTGATTCCCGCTAGCTCAGTCGCTGCGATTACCTCGTCGATGTCTTTGTAAGCCGGGCCGGCTTCCTCGGCGAGACCCGCCCATGAAGTGCTGCGGACGTAAATGCCGCGCGCTTCGAGGTCGTGCTGGAGTTGTTTGCCGTGCCATTGTTTGCGCGCTTTGGTGCGGCTCATCGTGCGCCCGCTGCCGTGAGCCGTGCTAAAGAAAGTGTCTGCGCCTGACGCTGTGCCCACGAGCAGATACGAGCCAGTCTCCATGCTGCCGCCGATGATCACCGGCTGGCCAATATCGCGGTAACGCGCGGCCACTTCGTCGTGTCCCGGCCCGAACGCCCGCGTCGCGCCTTTGCGATGCACAAGCAGTGTTTTCTCTTTTCCATCCACACTGTGCTTTTCCAGCTTCGCGGTGTTATGCGCGACGTCGTAAACCATGCGCATCCCCAAATCTTCTGCGCTACGACCAAATACTTCGGAAAAAACTTCGCGAATCCGATGGAGAATCACCTGCCGGTTCGCAAACGACATGTTCAGTCCGCATTTCATCGCGGCAAAATAATCTCGGCCTTCCGGCGAATCGAGCGGTGCGCACGCCAGCTCGCGATCCAAAATTTTAATTCCATATTTCGGTTCCATCACTTTCAAGAACGTCTGGAGATAATCGGTCGCGACCTGGTGCCCGAAACCGCGGCTGCCACAGTGAAACATCACCACGATCTGATTCGGAATCGTGATCCCGAATTTTGCCGCAAGATCCTTGTCGCGCACGTCCTCCGGCCGCGCGACCTGCACTTCGAGATAATGATTGCCGCTGCCGAGTGTACCGACCTGGTTGTAGCCGCGCTCGATTGCGCGTTCGCTGATTTTCGATGCGTCCGCGCCGGGGATGCAACCGTTCTCCTCGGTCAGTTCAAGATCTTCATTCCAGCCGTAATCGTGTTCGATGCACCAGCGCGCTCCTTGTTCGACTAGGTCTCGAAAATCGCTGTGCGACAATTTCAGAAATCCGTGGCTGCCCACCCCCGCCGGCACGCGTTGAAACAGAAGATCCACAATTTCTTTCAAATGCGGCTTCACGTCGTCCAACGTGAGATTCGTGGTGAGCAGGCGCATGCCGCAGTTGATGTCGAACCCGATACCGCCGGGCGAGATGACGCCGCCTTCGCCGACGTCCATTGCCGCCACGCCGCCAATCGGGAAACCATAGCCGCTGTGACCATCGGGCATGCAGAGCGCGTAGCGTGTAATCCCGGGCAACGTCGCGACGTTGCTGATCTGCTGATAGACGGTTTCGTCCATCTCGCGCACGAGTTTTTCCGTCGCGATAATTCGCGCAGGCACGCGCATGCCTTCCTTGTAGGTCGCAGGCAATTCCCAAACTGTGTCCGAAATTTTTTTCAGGCTATCGATGATCGCCATGGGATTTCCTATTCTTACTCTTTCTCATGCTCATGCTCTTGCTCAAATTCCGATCTTACAGACCAAGAGCAAGAGTAGGAGCAGGAGAAGAGCGCCGTAGTTTTCCCCGCGATGATCTGTCGGGTTAATGCACAACCCTGATGTGCTGCCGTTGGGCGATTCGTTCGGAGCGAGAGGCGAGTTTCGCCCCGGCTCTAAGAAATGAATCGACCCACCAGAAGACATTCTCATCGCGCACCACGCGTCTCATGCGCTTCATGCGCGCTCTGCGCTCGGCCTGGCTCATCTGAAATGCTTGCAAAATCGTGTCGGCCAGTTGCTCGACATCGTACGGATTGACCAGCAACGCATCGGGTTTGAGTTGCTCGGCCGCACCGGCAAACTGGCTTAGGATGAGTACGCCGTCATTATCGATTCGGCACGCGCAATATTCCTTGGCTACGAGATTCATTCCATCCTTGAGCGGTGTGACGAAAGCGATGTCGCACCCGCGGTAGTGCGCGAGAAGATCGTCGTGATCGAGGCAGCGAAAGTGATATTGCACCGGCAACCAATTACTGGTCGAGAAGCGACCGTTGATATCGCCAACCAGGCGATCGATGCGTTGCTTAAACTCGTGATATCTCGGAATCTCCACCCGGCTCGGCACGACGACTTGGATCAGGACCGCGCGGCCGCGTAATTCCGGATGACGTTCCAGAGCGGTGCGAAATGCCCGCAACCGTTCGGGAATTCCCTTGCTGTAATCGAGCCGGTCCGAACCCAGGATCAACTGACAACCAGGAAAGCTAACGCGCAGCCGCTGCGCTCTTTGCTCGACCGTGTCGGACCTCGCGCCTTTTTCAAACGAGGTGAAGTCGATCCCAATCGGAAAATGTCCGACTCGAATTTCGCGATCTTCGAATCGAATCAGTTGTAGCTCGCGACGAGAAAGAACTTTTGCGTCTGACATCACGCGCCGCACGCACTGGAGAAAATTGCGGACGTCGCGTCGCGTCTGGAACCCGACCAAATCGAACTGAAGCAACGCGTGCAGGAGCCGCTGTTGTTGCGGGAGCTTCGAAAAAATATCGTACGGCGGAAAGGGGATGTGCAGGAAAAACGTCAATCCCGAAAGTTTTTGGGACAGGCCATGCTCGCGCAGTGCCTGAGCAACGTACATGAGGTGGTAGTCGTGCACCCAGATGAAATCGTCCGGTTGTGCGCAGCGGCCGATCGCATCCGCGTAACGTTCGTTAACTTGTTTGTAAGCTTGCCAGTATCCCGGCTCAAAGTTGCAGAAATTTTGCAAATCGTGAAAAAGCGGCCAGATCACTTCGTTGGAATAGCCGTAGTAAAATTCATCGCGCTCGGTTTCACTCAGAGCCACCGGCACGACCTTGTAGCCGGCGTTGCGCGTGGCCTTGGCCAGCGGTTCTTGTGGGATTTCGCCTGCAACTCCCGGCCAGCCTATCCATGTGCCGCCGCGCTCGCGCAGCACCGGCTCGACCGCGGAGACTAACCCCCCTACAGCAGGTGTGACCGTCCACAGATCTTCCCCGGTCGAATCGAGCGCGAATGGCAATCGATTGGAGACGACAATCAGGCGATTCATTTTTTTAAGTGCGGTTAAAAGATTGCAAAGGTTACATAGTTACAAGAGAAGCGCGGCTCTTTTACCTTTGTAACTTTGTAACACTGTAACTCTTTTAACTCCTTCGTTAAATATGATTCCCTCGGCCTTCGAGTACCTTCAGGAGATCGCAGGCCGCAGCGGTCGGGTAGCCGTTTTCCTAGACTACGATGGCACGCTAACGCCGATCGTCAGCCAGCCAGAGGACGCGTGGCTTTCCGACTCAATGCAACAGACGCTACGGGAGCTCGCTGCGCGAGTGCCAGTGGCCATCCTTAGCGGTCGCGACCTCGATGATGTTCGCAAGCGTGTGGAAATCGATGACATCGTTTACGCCGGCAGTCACGGATTTGATATCGCCGGCCCGCGTGGATTGCGCAAACAAGTGGCCACGGAGTTTTTGCCCAAGCTCGAGATGGCAGAAAAGGAGTTACACGAAGCGCCTGATGGAATTCCCGGTGCGCGCGTGGAGCGAAAACACTTCTCCATCGCTGTGCACTATCGAAATGTGAGGGAAAATGATGTTCCTAAGGTGGAGCGAGCGGTGGGCGAAGTGGCGGCGCGACATTGCGAACTGCGCAGGATCAACGGCAAAAAGGTTTACGAACTGCTGCCGGCCATAGATTGGGACAAAGGCAAAGCCGTAATCTGGCTGCTGGAAACACTTGGCTTGGAGTCCCGCTCAGGCGGGATTCGCCCGATTTACATCGGAGACGATAGCACCGACGAAGACGCCTTCCGCGCGCTTGACCAACGCGGCATTGGCATTCTTGTGACCGAGCAATCGCAGCCCACCGCGGCGAGGTATTCATTGAGGGACCCTGCTGAAGTCGAGCGGTTCCTGCGCGCTCTCACTGCCCGTTTGCGCGCTGCGGAATTGTAGGGCAACCGCTTCGGTTGCCGGGACAAAAACGGCGGCAGGCGATGCGCCCACTCTACAACCACTCGAGCGTCAAGCTGTTGTCTTCTTCCAATCTTAACGTTGTGCCGAAGCGCTTGCCGAGTTCGTTCAGAAGATTGCAAAGCCATTTGGCGTCGGCGGCTGATGCCCTTTCCAGCCGGAACCGGCGCATTTGCATCGGAACTAATCGCGCACTGATCAATTTGCCGTTGCTTGGGTCGAGCTCGACCAAATACATCAGCGCCAAATCGGCGCGGAACATTTCGTAGCCGCTGATGCCTTCGTAGTCGGTGATGAAATCGCCGCAGCCGTAAAGAATGAGCCGTCCTCGGAATACTTCGATCGCTTTCACATGATGCGAGGAGTGCCCGTGCACGATCGCGACGCCTTCGTCAATCAAGCGATGGGCGAATGTAATTTGCTCAGGTGGGATTTCGTAACCCCAGTTGCCGCCCCAGTGGATCGACGCGATGATCAGGTCGTCGGGTTGCTGATGCGCGCGCATTTGATCGCACACTCGCGCTGCGGTCGCTTCTGAAAGATCGTCGAGCAGATTTACTCCCGGAGAAACGCCGGTGGTTTTCCACTCATGAGGGATACCGCTGGTTGTCGATCCAAATGAAAACAAGAGCACGCGATTCCTACCGGCCGTGGCGAGGACTGCGGGCTGCATCGCTTCATCGGCATCGTTGCCCGCACCCGAATAGGCGATGCCTGCAGCATTCAACGTTTGCAGCGTTTCGGACAATCCGTCGTATCCCCAGTCCAGCACGTGATTGTTCGCCAAAGCGCAGGCGCTGATACGTCCAGCGGAGAGGCAGCCAACATTCTGCGGGTGCATGCGATAATGAATTCCTTTGCCGGGCCA
>QHNK01000049.1 GCA_003218415.1 Verrucomicrobiota bacterium
GACGCAGGATTTCTTTGCGAGGATACTTAAGGGTGATTGGCTGCAGAGGGCAGACCGCAATCGAGGCCGTTTCCGTTCGCTACTGCTGAAGTCGGTTCAGAATTTTCTAAATGATACTGCCGACAGAACGCATGCTCGCAAGCGCGGGGGCCACGTCACGTTCGTTTCGTGGGATCCGTGGATGGCAGAGTCCCCTCCGGAATTGACGCTTTCGAGCGAAGCGCTCAGTTCCTGGCCCGCGGAACGAGTTTTCGATGCGGGCTGGGCCGCAACGGTAGTGGAACGTGCACTTCGCCGGCTCCGTGAGAAATGCGAGATCAAAGGCCGTTTACGAATCTTCGAGGTCTTGAGCCCGTACCTTGGCGCGGAGCGGGATCTCTCCTACGGGAGTCTGGCGGCAGAACTCCGTCTTCCTGAAGCAACAGTAAAAAAATTGCTCTATCACATACGGCAGCTCTATCGCTTTTTCTTGCGCGACGAGCTGGCTCAGACGGTAGCAGATCCTGAGGATGTGGAGGATGAACTGCGCTACCTGTGTGGCGTGCTCGTGGCTAGCTGGGCCCAGGCGGCGTAACAATTTTCCTTTCGACCTCAGTCGCTGACGCTTAACGCGTGACTGACTTAGCACAAACATCACGTATGGGCCTGACTGCGCCTCCCACGGGTGACGTGTCTTGGGTAAGAGCGACGGCCTCTGGGGTTTAGTGTCCCCTTAAACCCAATGCAGTGGCCGATCCTGAAATACATGCCCACCCTCTGAGGCGAGCAAATTTCTCGTACAGGCAAATAATTGGGACTTTTGTCCTGCAATTTCCGTAGAAGTAAGCGTGCGGGATATTGAACGAATTCCAGAGGCGTCGATCCTGACAAATCGTCCTCCTAACCGCTGCCGTTCTTTTTCGGCGGTGACAGGAAGCAGCATGCCCGAATTTGATCTCGCTCTCCGGTTTTGGCAGTCGCTTTTCGCATTTTTGAGAGTGAACAGTTCGAGGATTGCTCCTCGATCACATTTCCTTGAGAGCAGTTAAATGCGGGTTCTCCTCCTTCTGAAGGTGCCTGCGGATTTACCAGGGTAACGCAGTTTGGAGGAGCTCAACAAGACAAAGGTGGTAGCTCACCTTCCCGATGTCGGGCGGGTGACCAAGGGCGGCAGCTTTGTCGTGAACTGGCCGACGAAGGTTATTCACATTGGGAGCGGACTGCCAGTGGCGGCCGAACCAAAGGTGCCTGGGTGGAAATCTCCTCTCGATCTTGCCTTTATCCTGCTTTCGCTTCCGCTCTGGCTGCCATTGATGCTTTTGCTGATGCTGATCACGAGAATTTCTTCGCCCGGTCCCGTTTTCTATCGGCAGAAGCGCGTTGGTTTTGGCGGCAGACATTTTTTCATTTGGAAGTTCCGCACAATGAAAGTGAATACCGAAACACAAAGTCACGAACGGTATTTCGAAGAGTTGATGCGGGCCAACTGTGCCATGACGAAGCTCGACACCCATGGCGATCCGCGCCTGGCGCCGTTCGGGCGAATTCTACGCGCTAGCGGACTGGATGAACTGCCTCAAATTTTTAATGTGCTTTGCGGGGAGATGAGTTTTGTCGGGCCGCGGCCGTGCCTGCCAAATGAATTTGCTAACTACGAGCCCTGGCAGCGGGAACGCGTGAACGCCCTGCCGGGCCTGACCGGGCTGTGGCAAGTAAGCGGTAAAAACAAAACAACATTCAACGAGATGATCGCCATGGATCTGTTCTATCTCAAGAACATGTCAATCTTGCTCGACCTCAAAATCATGCTCAAGACCTTCGCTGTCATCGCCGAACAACTGTTCGAATCCCGGCCGGCGGGGCAATGCAATCGTCAGGAGCGAGACCCCCGGCCACCCACAGTATTTGGGCGGCAATATGAAGGCGATCGTTCACCCACTACGCAAATTTTGCGCACCTGACGGGAATCATCTCGAAACTATGAAAAAACCAGTCACCGTTGGCGTCCTTGGATGCGGTTATTGGGGACCTCTTTTGGTTCGCAGCCTCAGAGGTCTTCCTCACTGCCGCCTCAAAGCAGTCTGTGATCCGGACATCGCACGCGTAAAACATATTTGCGCGTTGTATTCGGATCTCGAGGGAGTTACTGCTCCGCAACGGCTCATCACCGCGTGCGACCTCGACGCCGTTGTCATTGCCACTCCGGTAAAGAGCCATTATCCGCTGGCGAAGGCGAGCCTCCTCGCTGGCAAGCACACGTTTATCGAAAAGCCGATGGCGACTTCTTCTCAGGAGTGTGAGGAATTGATCGACATCGCCGAGCGCAAGGGTTTGGTTTTGATGGTCGATCACACGTTCCTGTATTCGGCTCCCGTACGAAAAATCGTTGAAATAGTTCAGGCTGGGGACCTCGGCGACATCCGCTACATTAATTCACGGCGCTTGAATTTGGGTTTGTTCCAAAAGGACATCAATGTCGCCTGGGATCTGGCGCCTCATGACATTTCCATCATTCTGCACATCCTCGGCGAATTCCCAGTTGCGGTTAACTGCCAAGGCAACGCCCATGTCACCCCGCAGGTGGAGGACGTGACCAATATGTCGCTGCTCTTCCCGCACAAGCGATTCGCCACCATCCAGAGCAGCTGGCTCGAACCGAGAAAAATCCGCGAAATGACCATCGTTGGCTCACGACGCATGATCGTGTACGACGATTTGCGAACGCGCGAAAAAATCCGGATCTACGATGTCCGCGTGGAGCGACCGCCGCACTACGACACATTCGCCGAGTTTCAGTACTCGTACCATTACGGGGACAGCTACATCCCGCACCTTCAGCAGGAGGAACCGCTAACTTTGGCCTGCCGACATTTTATTGATTGCATCGAAACTAATTCTGCGCCGATGACTAGTGGGCGCCAGGGCCTGGAGTTGATTAGGGTACTTGAGGGAGCTTCCGCTTCTCTGCAAATGAAAGGCGCGCCGTTCATATTTGGCAGCCCTAACGGCCCGGCGCTGGCTCCCGTGCCAATCGGAAACGGATCGGCTCGTTCCCGAAAACCCAAGAGGACGCGAAGAGGACCAAGCCGTGCAAGAAATGGGGTAGCGACTCTGTTTGAGAACGCATGACGATTTCGGCATCAACATTTTTTTCGACCGCGACCGACACTGGAGGGACGCAGATGAAAGTTCCATTTCTTGATCTAAAAGCGCATCACGCCCCCCTGATCGACGAGTTCGATGGCGCTATTCGCAAAGTAATCGAGAGCAGCGCGTTTGCCGGCGGGCCGTTCGTGGAAAGGTTCGAACAAGAGTTCGCGGCCTATTGCGGCTCCAAGTATGCCATTGGCGTAGGCAATGGCACTGACGCGCTTTGGCTTGCTCTATTGGCGCTTGGTATTGGAGAAGGCGACGAGGTCGTTACCGTCCCGAACACATTCTTCGCCACGGCCGAGGCCATTACCTATTGCAAAGCTCGGCCGGTGTTTGTCGATGTGGACGAAAACACGTTCACGATGAACCCGGCCGAGCTAAAGAAGAGTCTCACGGCAAGAACCAAGGCGATCATTCCGGTTCACCTTTTCGGGCAACCGGCGGACATGGATCCGATTTTGGAATTCGCGCACGCGCACGGACTCTTTGTCATTGAAGATGCCGCTCAAGCTCACGGCGCCGAGTACAAAGGCCGAAAAGCAGGCACATTGGGCGACGCTGGCTGTTTCAGCTTCTATCCCGGCAAAAACCTTGGCGCTTTTGGTGAGGCCGGCGCGGTCGCGACGAACGACGCTGAGTTACGAGAGAAAATCCAAGTCCTTCGAGACCACGGTCAGACCCGAAAGTATTATCACACCTTGGTTGGTTGGAATTGCCGGATGGACGGCATCCAGGCGGCGATCCTGTCCATCAAATTACGCCATCTCGAAGAAGCAAATCTGCTGCGACGCGAACGCGCTTTGCAATACAATCAGGCTTTCGCGGGAATCGAAGGCGTTGCTACCCCGTTCGAGGCGGAGTATGCGCGGCACGTTTATCACGTCTATGCGATTCGAGTGCAGGAACGCGACGAAGTTCGGCGATACTTGGAGGAGAAAGGAATTGGCTGTGGCGTGCACTATCCCATTCCGATTCATCTTCAAGAGGCGTGTCGAAGCCTCGGCTACACGGAGGGCGCGTTTCCGGTCGCGGAGGACCTGGCAGAAGAATTTCTTTCCTTACCCATGTTTCCTGAATTAACCGAACAGCAAACCGAATATGTCGCTAGCTGCGTCAGCGAAGCGGCTGGTGTGGAAGCACTCGTCTAGGGGAAAAGTTTTTGAAGACTCTCGAACAATTGGAAGTGATGGAAGCGACGCCGCTCTCTGGCGACGATTCTTTTGCGCAACCGAAGACCAGCGACAAATCGCTGCAAATGCGGATTCTTGATCCTATCAACGATCCGAGCTGGGACCATGTTGTTGCCTTACATCGCGGTGCCGGTTGCTTCCACACCAGCGCCTGGGCAAAGGTGCTTCACCAAACTTATAACCATCAGCCTTTTTACCTTCAGTTTTCCCGCAGACGCAGGTTAGCAGCACTAGTTCCGCTGATGGAAGTACGGAGTCTGTTCACCGGTCGCCGCGGTGTCTGCCTTCCGTTTAGCGATGCGTGCGAACCACTCATCTTTGATCCGGACGCCACGACACTTGTAACAGACCAGCTCGTTCGTTTCGCGCGAGGCCGGCGTTGGCGATACCTTGAGATACGGGGAGTAAAATCCCTTCGGCTTGCCGCGAGCCCAGTTGCCCAGTTTTACGGGCACACACTCGATTTGCGCAGCGGTACAGAAGAGCTAATCACTCGCTTTGCCAGCCCAGTTCGCCGGGCCATTCGCAAAGCAGAACGCAGCGGCGTGAGCGCGTTGATCGTACGCAATCGGCAGGCCATTGGCGATTTTTACCAACTCCATGTTCAAACCCGCCGGCGCCACGGTCTCCCGCCACAACCGGCGTCGTTTTTCCTGAACATCTACGAGCATATCGTCCGGCCAGGCCTCGGTTTCATTGTTCTCGCGCAGCATGGGCCGCGCCCAATAGCCGCCGCGATCTTCTTCCGCTTCGGAAAGAACGCCCTTTATAAATACGGCGCTTCTGATAAAAGATTTCAGGAACTCCGTGCGAACAATCTTGTCATGTGGCAAGGTATCCAGTTTTTGGCGCACACCGGCGCGGAACGATTGCATTTCGGACGCACTGAGCAGGAAAACGAAGGTTTGCGACGGTTCAAACTTTCCTGGAATACGCAGGAGGAAACAATTGATTACATCCGAGTTGATCCATCGGGTCGTCAGTGTTTAGCTCCCGCCCGGTCCCGCGACTCGGGGCTCCACAAGAAGGTCTTTCGGAGGTTGCCACTGATGGTCAATCGGTTGGCGGGCTCAATGATCTATCCGCATCTCGACTAGAGGTTAAAACTATGGCTGAAATACGACGCGAACTACAACATCATCATCACTCTGGGATACACCTGAGTGACATCCTCTTTGCTCTATTCAAGCGCAAGTGGACAATTATCCTTTGCACACTACTGGGCATCATCGCCGCTGCGGCCTTTTATTTTCTCTATCCGCCTGTTTACGAGTCACAGGCCAAGTTGCTGGTGCGCTATGTTCTGGAAAGGAGCGCCGTAGACCCGATCGAGGCAGAAAAAGCCGCGGCCGCGTCGAGCAACTACACCGATAGAGTCATCGACGCTGAAATCGAGATTCTGACTAGTTGGGATCTGGCCGTGCAAGTCGCCCAGGCAATCGGTCCCAAGCGATTGCTGCCACCGGCGCGGGACATTGTGGCAGAAGTCGCTCAGGCAATCGGCCTCAAACGATTACTGCCACCATCTGGGGCGTCGGCAACAGAAAGTGAGGCGGCCCGCACCATTATTTTGAACTTAAGGGTGATCTCTAACAAAGGGAGCAACATCATTTTTGTAACATACAAAAATCACGACCCGGAGATGGCGACCCTCGTTTTGCAGGAGCTGTTGGGCCGCTATTTCGTCAAGCACCTTGAAGTGCACCGTTCCGCTGGCGCCTTCGATTTTGTAACCCAGCAAACCGATCAGGTTCGCACGCGCTTAAACCAAACAGAGGACGCCCTAAAGTCGCTGAGGGAGAAGACAGGGATTACCTCGCTTAAGGGAGGATCAGAGGCTCTTACCACCGAAGCGGCGAAAACCCAGGAAGCACTGAATGGCGCCGAGGCCGAGTTGGCTGAAGGAAAAGCCCTTGTTAAGCAGAAGGGGGAGAACAAGTCACAGAGATGGAAAGCAAATAGCTCGCAATCTGGAAAAAGCCCCGAATCTGAAAAGGCTCATGTTGCCGGCATCGAGGCAAGAGTGGGGACACTTAACTCCCGGCTTCGCGATATTCAGCAGAGAATGAGGCAGCTTTCGGAACTGACTCCGCAAATGGAAGAATTGGAGCGGAAACGGGAGTTGGACGAAGCGAATTACAAGTATTTCGCGGCATCGCTCGAAAAGGCGCGAATCGACGAGGCTTTGGACCCCTCCAAAATGCCCAACATTAGCGCGGTTCAGCGGCCCTCTCCTCCCATGCTGGAAATCAAAATGCGCAATAAGATTGCCCTTGGACTGGCCGGTGGCGGGATAGCCTTGGGTATAGCACTCGCGCTGTTAAGGGGATTGGCTTTGAACCGGACTGTTGGACGACCACTCCAACTGGAGACGCAGTTGCACATTCCGCTCATGCTCTCGATACCGTACTCCAATGGTCGGAACGGCCATTTGGTCTTGCCTCCGAACGGTTCACCGGCAAATCCCGGAGCGCTGGCGACGAAGCGCCACCACTCTAAGTTGGCGCCTTGGGACGCTGGCCATTTCATGCGGCGCTACTGTGACGCAATCCGGGATCGGCTCGGTCTTTATTTTGAACTGAATAATTTGACGCATAAACCGAAGCTCGTGGGTGTTGCCAGCTTTTCGGAAGCAGCGGGAACGTCCACGCTCGCCGCGGGGCTTGCTGCCTCACTTTCGGAAATGAACGATGGTAAGGTGCTTCTTGTCGATGTGAACCTGGGTCCGCAAGAGGTGCACCCCTTTTTCAAGGGCAAGCCTGCGTATCCTCTTAACGCGGCTCTCGAACCAGAAGGTACCATCGCCTCGGCTTCGGAGAATCTCTATCTGGCTACCGTGGGATCCCCCAATGCGGGACCGGCGCAGCTCGGTTTGAAAAGGTTCTTCGATATGATGCCGAATCTAAAAGCCAGCGACTTCGACTACGTTATTTTTGACATGCCCCCGTTGGAACAGACGAGTCCCACATGGGGGATGGCTGCTTTCATGGACAAGCTTTTGCTCGTGGTCGAGGCGGAAAAGAACAGCCGTGACATGATAAAGCGCGGCTACGGGAAGTTGGTCGCGGAGCGAAACAATGTCTCAGTGGTAGTCAACAAGGCGCGTTCCTACGTCCCGAAGTGGCTTGATGCTGAATCTTGATCGGCCGCGTTCCTAACGGCTGCGCTCCGCTTCCAATTCTTGCAAGCTCCCGTTTCCTTGCGTGGCTTAGCTAGAGGAAACTGCCAGGTTCTCCATATTCCTACTCTTAACTTCACTATCTGTTCTTAACATTAGGAACACGAGCACGAGTAAGAATACGAATAAGAGGGCGCACTAAACTCCCAGATCACGCTTATGTTACGCAATAGAATTTATTACGGTTTAAAGCCTTTCGTTCCCCAATCCCTTCGGACGGCGATTCGACGAAAGCTGGCCATGCGGTTACGCAAGCAGATCGGCGACGTCTGGCCTATTATGCCGGGATCGGAGCGTCCACCGGAAAACTGGTCCGGCTGGCCGGGGAACAAAAAATTTGCGTTCGTTCTGACGCACGATGTCGAGACCGAAGCGGGCCTGAGCAGATGCCGGTCCTTGATGCAACTGGAACTGGACCTTGGATTTCGCTCTTCCTTTAACTTTATCCCAGAAGGAAGCTACCGGGTCCCAGCTGAATTAAGGGAGGAACTCACCGCCAACGGGTTCGAGGTTGGGATACACGATCTTAAGCATGATGGCCATCTTTTCTCCTCGCGTCGCGCGTTTAAACGACGCGCTGTAAGAATCAACGATTATGCGCGTGACTGGGGCGCGTCGGGGTTCAGATCGGGGTTCATGTTGCGCAATCTCGATTGGCTACATGATCTCGATATGCAGTACGACGCATCGACGTTCGATACGGACCCATTTGAACCTCAGCCCCAGGGCCGTCACACGATCTTTCCCTTCTGGGTGCCGCGCCCGGCCGGCAGCTCCGTCAATGGTCAGCACTCAGCCATCAACTCTTCTTCAAGAGGTTATGTTGAGCTCCCTTATACTCTTCCTCAAGACTTCACACTTTTCGTGCTATTGCAAGAGAAGACGCCGGAAATCTGGTTGCGGAAACTCGACTGGATTGCCCAACACGGTGGGATGGCGCTAGTCGACGTTCACCCTGACTATTTGTGCTTTGATGACGCGATCACAAGGCCAAGGGAATATCCCGTCCTCCACTACAAATCGTTTCTGGATTACGTGAGTCGGCACTACGACGGCGTCTTTTGGAACGGAACGCCGAGAGAAGTCGCCCAGTTTTGCCCTCGTGTCACGAAGGCCGCAACAGCTAGCGAAGGGCTAGACCTATAAGACAACTTCTATGGATGTCACAGTTTTCGGAATGGGATATGTCGGGTGCGTCACGGCCGGATGCTTGGCCGAGATGGGCCATTCAGTAACCGGCGTGGACCTACAGGAAGTCAAGGTCTCTCTCATTAACTCGGGGAAAAGTCCGGTTATCGAACCGGGCTTGGACCGGTTGATTCGCCGCGGAGTTGACTCGGCAAGATTACAAGCAAGTCCGAGCGTGGAGAGACTGGGCGACGTTTCCCTGGTCTGTGTTGGTACACCTAACAATGAGAATGGTAGCTTGGGCCTTGCCCAGGTGAAGAGAGTCGTAAGCGAAATCGGCGAATTGCTGCGACGCGCAAACAGCTTCCACGTCATAGTTGTTCGGAGCACGGTTTTGCCCGGAACGATCGACAACGTGGTGCGGCCTTTGCTGTTACAAAAATCCGGTAAAGAGGATGGAAAGGACTTCGGCATCTGCATGAATCCCGAGTTCATGCGCGAAACCACGGCGATCGATGATTTTCATCATCCGCCCTTTACAATCATCGGGGCGCGCGACGATCGTTCCTTCGAACAAGTTGCGGCGCTCTACTCTGGCCTAAAGTGTCGCGTGGAACGGGTGCCCATTCCGGTTGCTGAGTTAATCAAGTATGCCTGTAACGCGTTTCATGCGGTTAAAGTATGTTTCGCTAATGAGATCGGGAATCTCAGTAAGGCTATGGGTATTGATAGCCACAAAGTGATGGAGATCTTTTGCAAGGATACCAAGCTGAACATCTCTCCGTATTATCTCAGACCCGGATTTGCTTTCGGTGGCTCATGTTTACCAAAGGATCTTCGTGCTATTCTTTACAAAGCCAAACAATTGGATTTGGAATTGCCGATGCTCGGCGCTGTGCTTGAAACGAATCGTAAGCAAGTCGAGCTAGCCTTCAATCTAATCCGCCGAGCAGGAAAGCGTCGAGTCGGCGTTTTGGGGCTGAGTTTCAAAGGCGGATCTGACGATCTTCGTGAAAGCCCCATCGTGTTATTAATTGAAACCTTGATCGGCAAAGGACATAAATTGGCTATCTACGACGAAGAGGTTGCCTTGGCCAGACTCGTGGGCGCGAATAAGGACTATATCGAACAAGCCATACCCCACATCTCATCCTTGATGGTTCCTTCTCCAAAAGAAGTCATCGAAGCCAGTGACGTAGTCGTAGTGGGCAAAAATAATCCCCAAATTCAGGAAGCCGTCGCCAATCATAGCGATTCAAAGTTGATTATTGATCTAATCCGGTTGTCTCCCGAAGCTGCGAAGGCCTCTCACAATTACCAAGGTATCTGCTGGTAGCACGGTCATACCACAGCCTGATGATGATGCGATCTGCCACCAAAATCCTAATGCTGGTTGAAAACTATTTTCCGCAGGACACTCGCGTCGCGAACGAGGCAAGTTTACTCACTGACGCAGGCTATAAGGTTGCGGTGATCGCACTTCGGAAACGGGGGCAGGCAGGACACGAGACCTTAAACGGCGTTGAAGTTTACCGGCTGCCAACACTTGAGCTGTTTAAGAAGACTCCATGTGCAAGTATTAATCGAATCAATTTGGTTTTTGTTAAGCTGAAATCCTTTCTCGGCTATTTTGTTGAATATTGTTACTTCACGACAGCTTGTCTCGTTGTTAGCACATACATTTTTGTGAGGCGAGGCTTCGACGTGGTGCACGCTCATAATCCTCCCGATACTCTCTTTTTGGTGGCCCTGCCGTTCAAACTGCTCGGAAAGAAATTTGTCTTTGATCAGCACGATCTCTGCCCGGAACTTTACCGATCCCGTTTTAGGGCCACGGAAGGATTTTATACCCGGTTTCTAAGAATGCTTGAGTGGTGCAGCCTGAAACTTGCTGACATCACAATCGCTACGAACGAATCGTATAAACAGATCCAAATCGAGCGGGCGAATAAGAACCCGCGCGATATCTTCGTTGTAAGAAATGGGCCAAACCAGATGCGAATGACGCTGGCTGTACCCAGCGCGCGTTTAAGACGCATGAACAAGTCCATCCTGTGCTACGTTGGTAGCTTAAATCCACAAGACGGTGTTGATTACTTGCTTCGTTCCTTGCGCCATCTACTGCACGGTTTGAAGCATTCGGATTTTCATTGCGTCATCATGGGTACCGGTGACTCACTGCAAGATTTGCGTGATCTGGCTGAAAACTTGCAACTTAACGGTTGCGTTGACTTGACGGGCTTCGTCTCCGATGAAGATTTACAGGCCAACCTGGCGGCCGCAGATATTTGCGTGGACCCCGACCCTTCCAGTCCATTGAACGATGTTTCTACTTGGATCAAGGTCATGGAATACATGGCTGCTGCAAAGCCGATCGTCGCTTTCGACCTGAAAGAAACGCGATTTTCCGCGCGAGACGCTGCCGTCTATGTTGAACCGAACAAAGAAGCCGAATTTGCAAAGGCCATCGTCCAACTTATGGAGCAACCCGAGCTTCGAAAACAAATGGGGTCTTACGGTCGCCGTCGGGTTGAAGATGAGTTGCAGTGGAACACGGTTGGCAAGAATCTTCTGACTGCATATGAGACGCTAATGGTGCCGAAACGAACGAGCTTCTGTGAAGCTCATGTCGAGAAGAAATCCACAGAGAGCAGTTCCTGACCGGCTCGGCCCTCGGATA
>QHNK01000050.1 GCA_003218415.1 Verrucomicrobiota bacterium
CGCTGCCTCGGCATCGCGGGATACAACCCATGCTCGTTGCGCCTCCCTGAGCTTTTGTTTGCTCTCAACGGTCGGAAGTTTTGCCAAAACCGATTGATAAGTTTTGTTGAGATCAGCATCAGCTCGCTGAAAGTCCCCGCGCGCTTGCGCGTTCATGGCCGCCTGTGTCTGCGCGTGAATCTGCGTAAGCGGAATTAGCAGGGAAATAAGCAGAGACGCGCACTGCGAGAATACTCGCATCGCAAACAATGACCGCCGACACATCCGACGGTCCAACGAGCGTGTCATGTTGATGAACGCGATCAGCGCCTAATGCTTCCTTCCTGGCTCCGCGCCTTCGGGAGGTGCGATCGTCTTATCTTTGGCCGGCTTGTACTCAAATTCGCAGCGCGTGACCGTACTACTGACAGTCGCGTTAGTCTTATTGAAGCTTAGAGAAGAAATCACTCCTTCGTAACGCGCGATATAGAGCGGCTGACCTTGTCCGTCGAGCGCGAGCCAATATTGCGACTTGTAGGAAAAGAACGCTGGAGCAGTGACCACTTCAGGGTGACCGTTGCGGTACGTTTTAGCGCGAATATGCAGCCACGTCGCGCCGGCGTGCTGTTCGTCGCTAACTTTCTTAAAATCGGGTTCCCAAGGCGGAGACAGAATGGGCGTATGAGCCAAACTGTAAATCAAGCGATCGCTCGCTTGCGCTCTTTTCCATGTCTTACCCCCAGTCGGGTTCGCCCAAGCTTTATCCTTGATGGCGATCTGACGCATTACGCTACGATCTTCGGATTGCATCGTTAAATCAAAATCCTCTCCCGAGAGCAGACCATGGATGCGAACGGGTTTTTCACGTGTCGCTGTCCCATTCACTTCCCAAACGCCCTCTTCCATTTTTTTCATTGCCGCCATCAGCAATGCTTTCGAACTGTCCTCGGTGGGTTGCACATGCGGATTTCCGGGCGGCGGAATAACGGGGTTAGGCTCCGCAACCGGGGTATAATCTACCTTTGCAATAACAGGATTACCTTCAAAACCGGCTGGACCATGGTAGTGCCGGATGCTTTCCGGCTCTCCATTTTTTAGCAAAATCCACCAGTTCGGCCGATCCCCTTCGTAATTGATTTTCTCCGGCGCTTTGAAGCGGATGTGCAGCAATGAGTCCTCTCCTTCTTTGTCGATCCCGACTTTTTCGAAGGGCGGAATTTTTTGACCAGTATCGGCGATTGGCGTGTGAACGAGATAATAGAAACGGCGATCGTTTGCGTCCCAACTCTTCCATGTCTTGCCGTCGTCTTCGGTCAACCACCCCTTGTCGCCGATCACAATCTGCCGCCGGACATGATCGTCAGAGTCGATCGTCAGATCAAAATCTTTTCCGTTAATGATCCCAGAAATGTTCATGTCGATCTTCTCCGCCACGATGTGCGCTTCCACCCGCCATGGTTGGTTCTCAGACGACTTTTTCGCCGCCGCCAGAATCGCTTCCGGTTTTTCCTCCGCCATTAACACGGCGCCAGTGAACCCGAAGAAAAGCGCGAATATTCCCACCGAGAGGGTCGTGTTCATCGAATGCTTTTTCTCATCGCAAGATCCACATTGTGGTTTTGATAGGCTGATGGTTGAATCGTTATTGACCTGTTTCTTCTGCCAGTAGCTTGGTCGCCTCTTCAAGGTTGGCCTTGGTGGCGACTTTTTCCAAGCCGCGGTTCAGTTCGTCGTCAGAGGCAGCGCCGAGCGCGATGGAAGTCTTGAAATCGGCAACCGCTTTTTGCAGATCGGCAATCCGCGCCTGCCGGTCGGTCGAAGCTTTCGCGCGATTGAGATAAAGCATGCCGCGATTTTGATACACGAACGTTGCAAAAGGCCCGTTCAACTTGATCGCTTGAGCATACAAGCGCAGCGCTTCTCCGTAATTGCCGGCTGCCTTTGCCTTACCCGCCTGCATCGCCAACTGCATCTCCTTACTTGTTGCAGGATTTGGGCCGCTCCGTTTTTTCGCGTTTTTGTTTCCCGGATTGACCTCGATGTGCAGTTGGACCGGCCAGCCGCCGCGAGGAGGGGCGGGCAAACGAACGTTGCGCAACTTGTCGGCCACACAAACAGCCGCACTCTGGTCAGGTGTTTGAAGCGTGCGCTCAACGCGACCATCGGCGGCGAAAATGAAAACAACGTCAAAAACAATTGGCAGCTTGGAATCTTTCGCGCATTCGTGGACAACGTCAGCCAGTCGCGGATGTACTGCCGTGTCGAACTCATAGTCGTAGCGTTTGCCCTCGCCGGTCTCCGCGAGCCGGTTTGCCTCAGCAAGGGCTTCCGCCAACGAAGTAAACCGACTTGCCGTGGCGGCTGGCGTCGGAGCTGCGGACACTGCCGGCGGTGATGAGGCCTCGGCTTTGAGCTCGAGATAAACGAAAGTGTTGAGCACGGCTTGGAGCGCGCCGGAATCCTTCTGATAGCTCGCACGGTCGCGCGATGAGAGAACGATGTAAGCGACGGCGCGCGGGAGCTGCACGTACGCGACGCGTTCGCACTGCGAGTAGGTTTTGGTGGCGGGATATTCGTTCATGAAATAATCGTGACCGTCCTTGGTCTTGCTCGAGGCAATTTTCTCTTTGGGCTTGCCATGGATTGCGGCCATTTCCTTGATCGCCATGGCGACAAACGCATTCACGTCTTCAAAATCCGTGCTAGCGATCTTGCCATACATGACCGTCTTCGCGCCCGCCCAGGATTCGCCTTTTGGGTAAAGAACGAAAACCCTCTGCTCCTTTCCGGACTCAATGTCGAACACCCAGCCTTCGGGTGCGCTGACGGCAAACGCGGCTTTTGGGCCGTAAACAATTCCGCCGCGATACTTTTCCTGCCCGAAACCTCTCGCGCAGATGAACAGGAAAAGAGTGCAAACGATAAAAAGCGGTTTCATGAGTGGGCTCGGATTTGCCGGTTTAGTAATCGTTTTTCACATGCAACTGGAGAAGGATTTCATTTGTTCACACAAGCCAGGAAATGCGAAGCGATTTCTCCGCGTTTTTTCTCATTGAGGTCTCGTCTATTCTTTCCATTGGAGTCTTTTCGTTGAGACACCAATTAGCAATTGCAACGACTCCAACACATTTTCGTATGGTTCTTGTTTTCGCATCCCGTTAAAGCTCCCATGCTTCGCCTGGCCGCGTATCGATTCTTGCGGCCGTTACATCACAAAGAAACTGAAGACGACGACGCTCCTTTTCAGCTGCCGGGAAAAGCGAAACGTAAAACTTCGCACCGTCATCGCGATGCTTGATCCAGGTACGCTGAGCTTCGCGCACAAGCGAGACTCGGTCCTTGACCGCCTTGGCGAGCACTTCGGCGTAGCGCTTGTTCAATTGTTGATCTAGCGCGTCGAATTTCGTCTTCAGTTCCGCCTCGTCCGGCAATGGATCGACCGGCTCGGCACAAACAAGCTTTTCGGATTTGCTCTTGTTCAGTTTCCGCAGGTAATCGCTGAGCTCGAACTGTTGTTTGCGCGTGTTGAAATAGAGATACCGCTGCTGCATCTCGCGTTTGTCTTCGTCGCCGAGCAATTCGATGAGAAGTCGCGCCGAATCGATGCTCCAACATTCGAACCCTGTCATCGCACACATGCCCTCATCCAGGAAATTTGTGTTAAACGCACCCAGTTTAACCGCGCTCTGCCACGCGAGACCGGTAAACTTGTCTAAGATGTCGGTCTTTGTTGGGTTGATCCGATGGTAAAGAACAGCGTCGCGTAAACAGGAGCCGACATGATATGGCGAGAAAATCCATTCGTCGTTAGGGGAAAAATGGAATTCGTCGGGATATGCCCATTCACCGAGAATTTGTACCATTGGCAGTTTTGCGCGCTGAATCCTTGGTGGATACAACCCATAGGTCCTCGCCAGCTCGCTCGAGTAGCACCGCGCCGCTCGAACTGGTGTGAACAACTTCCGCTTTTTCTTCGACGGTTACACATGTCCAGAAGCCGATGACAAGCGGAACAACCAGGAGCACCGCCGTTAACTTATTTTGTTTCATTCGTCGCCTAACGACCCAGCGCCACGACGAGCCGCGCTGCCGACACGCTTGCTAGAAACGATTTTGTATTTGCCAGTATGCTTGTCTTTGGCTGCGGTCAATTGCAGCCGTACGGACGGACGCTTCGCATCGCGAAATGTAGATCGCATGCATGCGCGTGGCCATAGTTTCATGGTCCAACATGAATGTCGAACAGCGTAAGTCCCTTTCCCGTGTTCGACGACTTCAGTGTAAAATTGACGGTCACGTCGTCGCTCTCCCATTCTCTCCCCATCTGAGCTTTGACATCAGCGGAACATTTGTTATCGGCCACCTGTCTCACATGAGAGTAACTCACATCCAGTTCCCTCCTGGAGTAACCGGAGCCCTTTGGGAACGATTTGGCTACGAAGCTACGAACGGCATCTCCAAGCGTTTTGCTAAGGTCCAGCTCCGACGGCTTTTCGCCGAGTGACACGGCACAAAAACTCACGCAGTCCCATCGAAAAGTATGATTTATCAGGACAAAATCGCTCCGTGGCGACCAGAGCACTTCAAGATCATGGTGATTGGGGCGAATTCCGGGTGCAGCCCAATACTCCGCTGTCATCGACAGCGCTGAATGAAGATCCGCACTTACTCCTAAACCGTGCGGACAATGAAGCGTCCGAATGATTGTCTCACCATGAACATCGACAATGTAGTTCTCCACGTCGTTCTCGACCTTGTTGATGCTCTCGGCCACTTCATTCGCTTCTTTCCAGTCTTGTTCCGGCAATTCAGCGCCTGGGGGATGTTGCTCAGAAAATCGACGGACCTTTGTCCAGACCTCGGGATGTTTAGGCAAGCCCCATGCAATGGCATAACGACCGTCAGGTGATTCAGTGTTCGGAAAGACGAGAAATGTTTTCACAGTGCTGTGAACGTCCTTCTGAGAACGAGAAATTTCCGGCGTGAGCAAAATAAGCCCGGGAGCTACCAACAACACGCGAATGATTTGCGCCATTGAGTGTCGATGAATTCTAGTCTTCATGCTACCAATTCTCTTCCTTCGCGATGTTCATCGCGCCTCTGTTTCGTTGGTGAGCAATGCTTCGATTTTCTCCATGTCGGGCCGGAATTCCGCCTTCGTCGTTAACACCCACCTTTTATTAGGGGAAGATCGCATCTTCGATTTCAGTTGAACCATCGGCACTTCCGAACGCCATGAGCAAAATCAAGAAAAGGAATGGGGCTCTCGTGTAGGTGTTCATTCGTCAAGGTGCACCGAGTCCATGATGTGGTCGGTCAGCCGCGCGGGCCCGCAGGCACGCGTCGGCTGCAGCCGCTGGTTATAAGGCAAATCATTCAGGGGGTTTCCTCATTGGCTGCGCTATCGTCATACTCGTTTTCGAAAGAAAAGGTGGCCTTGGGAAAAAGACCGCGCAATTTCTCCTGGTCTTTGATTTTTAAATAATTATTTCCCATAAATATTTTTAACCCATTTAAATTGGATAAAGACTTCGGCAACTTTATGCCTCCATTGGCACATACTGAAAGTTCCTGAAGATTTTTTAAATTACCGACGAACGGCGGAAGTTCGTGAATGTCATTATAGTCCAGCGCTAATCTTTTTAATTTTTGAAGTGAAGCTATTTGAGAAGGAATGCCCTTGATACCATTTCTACCCAAGTCCAATACTTCAAGATTCTGAAGCTTTCCAATCGTGCCGGGCAAGCTCTTGACCTTAGAAGGTGGGGTGGGTTTATCGGAGCCAATTTCTCTCGGGTCTATTGCCCCGTAAAGTCTCAGTACCTTTAAGTTACTCAAATTACCTATTGATTCCGGCAGTGAGATGTTCATTTGACAACTATTTCCATTATCAATAATTAATTTTTCTAACTTCTTTAAGTTTCCAAATTCACTGGGAAGATCTTCTAAATTTTCCAGGCAAGAAATATCTAATTCCACTAGGTTAATCAGAGTACCCAATTGTGATGGAAGGTGTTTTATTGCGGGGTCATATTTCTTTATGGAGAGAGTTGTCGCTTTTTCAGGTGCGACAAAAGCTTGCTCAAAGCTATCGAACGACTCCGCATGCATAATGGAAGTTAAAGTGATACACATGCTTGCGATGAATAGATGGTTTTTCATTTCTCGTTCACCTGATTTGCCTTATAACGCTTCTTTGAGACGATTTTATATTTCCCGGTCTTCGCGTCCTTTGCAGCGGTGAGTTGAAATGTTTGCGCCGGCTGGTCAACGTCGCGGAAAGCCGCCCGTTCTTCTAGCAGCAGCACATCCGGTTTGAGCCAGCGCACCGGCCGCACTTTAAGAATGAACGCATCTTTGACATCAACGCTCAACTCATCCGGATCATTCGCGACAACGAATTTCCCGCCGCGCAATTCTTCGATCGTGAGATTACTGGCACGATTTTCCTCTGCACAAAATGCGAACGCTTTTGAGTTGGGCGACCAGACAATCGCGATATTGTCCAGGGAAAAACCGCCGGCGTATTCACCTAACAATTTCACCACCACATCCTTGTTCGGCATGGTTACTACCTCGATCGCATGCACTGCCTCTGAGTAAATCACGCCGGCTGGTGCGTCCTGATACTCGGCTGCGATCTTTTGATTCGTTTTAGCATCATACAGAATACGCACGGCAAATCTGCCATCCGGAGAACGGTCGCGAATCTTTTCCGCAAGCGAAGGCTCCGGGGTGTTGCTCGGACTCTCAGCGGCAGTAGCCTGTGGTTTGTCCTGGGGAAACGTGCTACTGCCTCCCACCAGGTAGACCGATGTCATTACAATTAAAGATCTGGTAGCGGCTAGCCGCATAAGGTCCGTCTCAGATTTGGATCACTTAGTGTGAATTAATGAAATTCGTGTCTTCATTCTTCCAAGTGCACCGACTCCATGATGCGATCGATTCCTTCCTTTGGCTCGGTTGCAGCGTTCAAGTTAGTCGTGAAGTTGAAAAGCCTGTGTTCTTATTGCACCGTAATCGCGGATGAGACCGAGCGGCCATGGTCGTCCAGGGCGATCAATTCGTATCGGCCAGCCGACGCCTTCCATGAAATTACTTCCTGCGGCGGGGCTCTGCCGATAAAGGTCTTGCCCGCGAACCAGTAAACCTCGCGCACATCCGCATCCGCCTTGGCTTGCAATGGGATTGCGCCGGCCGATGCCGGCAAAATCTTTTGCCCATCAGGCGGCGAAACAATTCGCGGCGCATTTCCACTGCGCGCCACAAATTCCGCGGTCGTTCCGGGCAAAAAAGGTGGCGGCAATTTTCTCGGCACTCCAGCCCGGCGAAAGATCGACAACAACTCCGTCGGCCAAAATTCATAGACTTCACGGCGGAGCTGGCGCGTTCCGTCATCCCTCGCCACGCGGAGTCCGCTCACGGCATCGACGAGCACTTCCTGATGCACGTCGCAGGGTTTGATCGGAGAAATTCCAGGAATGAACCATCCCTCGACGTGTTGAGTGCAATGCGGCCCAGGTAAATCACCCGAGACCGCGCAAAAAGAGACACGCTTTAAATTTGCGCCCGGAGGCGGGAGATGCGGCTGGTTCGGTTCCGGCCAATTCATGCGCAAACTATCGATGATTTGAAACAAGAGAGGAGCGGCGGCGATTCGCCCGACAAAAGTTCCATTGGCGCGACCGTCAAAATTTCCGATCCAAACCGCGAGCACATAATGATTGAAAACGGCGATTGACCACGCGTCGCGAAAACCATGAGAGGTCCCCGTTTTCCAAAAAACCGGCGCGGCGTGGTCGGAATAAGCGCGGCCCATTTCGGGTCGTGGCAGGTTGAGCATCTCCAGGGTTAGGAATGCCGCCTCTGGCATCATAATCGAGCGGCCCCGCGCCGCGATTAGCTCGCCCGATGTGCGGCGAAGCGGACGCAGCTCTCCGTTGTTGGCGAGCGCAGCGTAAAGTCGCACCAAGTCTTCCATTGTGACTTCGGCCCCGCCCAGCGGAAGCGCCAATCCATAAAGCGGTTCCGAGCGCGGCAATTTAACGCCCGCGGCCCGGAGGAATTCATACAGTGTGGGATCACGTAACTGGGATGCGAGTTCGACCGCTGGGAGATTGCGACTGCGCGCGAGCGCGTCACTGGCACGGATGGGGCCAACGAATTCGCGATCGAAATTTTCCGGATTGTAGTCGGCGAAACTGCGGGGCGCGTCCGACAGGATCGACAATGGATGAATCAATCCCTGCTCGAGAGCGAGCGCATAGACGAACGGTTTGAGAGTGGAACCGGGCGAGCGCGGCGAACGTGTTCCGTCCACTTGTCCCTGTATGTCGGCGTTGAAGAAATCCGACGAGCCTACCTGTGCCAGCACATCCATGTCGCGCGTATCGACCAGCAGGGCGGCAGCATTTTGAATTCCGCGACTGCGATTTGTTCGAACATAATCGGCGATCCGTCGCTCGATTAATTGCTGCTTCGCCAGGTCGAGCGTGGTGACGATTTCGTCGCGGCCTTTCTCGGCCGCCAGCAGCTGCTGAACAAAGTGCGGAGCGAGAAATCGCCGTTCGCTCCGTGCGCGCGCGCTGAACAGGCGCGCGGAGAATTGCCGGTCGATTTTCGCGCGGTCGTACCAATTGCTTTGGGCTGAATCGAGCGAGCCGTTATCGCGATCGACCAACAACGCGCGCCGGGTTGGGCTTTGCGGAATAACGCTCAGCGAAATCGACTCCGGCCTCGTCAAATGCGCGGCAGTCTTTCCAAAATAAATCTGACTGGCCGCGCCCACGCCTTCGATGTTTCGCCCGTACGGCGCGAGGTTCAGGTAGGCTTCAAGAATTTCGGCCTTCGAGTAATGGCGCTCGAGTTCGAGAGCGCGAAGGATTTGAACCAACTTTCCGCTCAGCGCGCGGGTGCGCAGATGGTAACGCAACCGAGCCAGTTGCATCGTGATGGTGGAGGCTCCGTTATGTGCGTGGCCCGGCCGCAGATTCAAAGCCGAGCGCAGTAATGCGACCGGGTTAACTCCCGGATGATGCCGGTAATATTTATCTTCAAATCGCAGCGTCGCATCGATCAATGCGGGCGAAATTTCGCGCATCGGCGTCCAGATGCGGAACTTCTGGTCCGCGCTCAGCGTAACGCGCAGCAGTTTTCCGTTGCGATCGCGTACGCATTGCGAAAATGAGATGCCACCAAGTAGCGGCGGTTTCGGCAGCGCGAGCCACGCAGAAACCACACACGCGCTAAGAAACGAAAACGCGATCAACGTTTTCGTGTAACGCCCAGCCATATGCGCGGTCATCCTGAGCGGAGCGAAGGACCTCGCCCATGCAGCTTGGATCACACTTTGGAATAGGCGTGATCCACCACCCTGTGTGAGGTCCCTCACTCCGTTCGGGATGACTCGCGTTTTCATCTCATGTAATTCGACCACCTATTCCGTGACGCTGATCTTCCCCCCGACGCCGCGGCCTTTGATGTTTCGGTCGTACATTGCCTCGGCGAAAATGGGCGGCACTGTGAACTCGCCGCGATTAGTAGATTTGATCTGATAATTGATCTCGAGCGCGCTGCCGGACACGGTTCCGTAGAAGACAGAGCGATCTTCGCGCACATCGACATAATCGACGCCGGAAATTGTTGAAACACCCGGTTGCAAAGATGACCCCACAACTTCGAATCCGCCGGGCAGAAGATCGACAATGGCAACATTGGTGACTGGCTGGTCGCGGACGGTGCGCGCATGCAGACGGACATGAATCGGTTCGCCCAGCTTCGTCCGCGTCACCGGCTTATCGTTTTTGTCGAGTAACTCGCGATGAACTTCCAATCCAGCAGTGAGCGGTTGCGCCGGCGCATGTCGATCATATCCCGCTTCGACGACCTGGAAAAATGCTCCGGGACCGCTGAGCGTTCCGGCACTTTTAAAGCGGATCGCAATCGCCTCTTTGGAAAATGCCGTCCGTTGCAGCAACTTTGCACCGCTCGTCAGGCCAACTTCCCGCTTGTCCCGGTGGATTTCGGCAATGCTGAGCTGGGGCAGCTTTTGCGCGATCATGTGCGAGTACGATTTCAACGCCGAAACAGCGTAGGCGGCCGAGAGCGTGTTGAATTCGCCGCGCCCGATCGGCTTGAGAACTTGCTCGAATTCCCCTCCCGGAATTTTCTTCAACCGCTCCGGAAAGGCGCGCGCGAGTATGGCGATGTATTGCGCGTTTGCGCCAAGCGGCTGGCAAAAGTCGTCGTACTCTCGGCCCGTTCCCTCGCCAATCTTGAAGGCGGCGATCAAATCTTCGGCCTCTTTGTCCTTGTGCAGAAGTTTGAGCGCGCCCGCGAGATAAACGCCGGTGACATCATTCTGCCATATATCGGTTTGATGCTGGTCGAGATAATCCTGCAGATTAAGAACGTAATTTGTGGTGACGACGCCTTCACGGGTGAGCACGTAAATCCCGTAAGCGATGGCTCGCGCCTCGGCCAGGGTCGAGGGTTCGCGCGCGACCATCTTTTGCAAATAGCGCAACCCGCTCGCGAACATGTCCGCTGGCGGAGCAAAGCCGGCTGTTTTCGCCGCGCTAAGAAAATCCATTACGTAAGCAGAATTGAAACTGATCTTCTCGTCGGTTTCCGGCGCCCAATAACCGAACGCGCCTTGATCGTTTTGCCGGCGTCTCAGAATCCCAAAGGTTTTTTCGATCTGTGCATTTGCCTCCGCGCGACTGAGCCCGAAATCGGCCTCGTCCGAGAGCAGCAGCCGGCAGAATGCGCCGCTGGTTAGTTGCTCGCTGCACCCGTGGGGAAAATCCTTGAGAAAAGCGTAAAGACCGTGCGCGAGGCCCAGCGGGACAGCTGCAATCGCAGCTTCGCGTTTGGCGAACTCGGAATAGATCGCACGCGTAATCGGAACGTCCGCGTTTCCTTTTTTGAAATTCCCGCTGCGAACATCGGTCGCATATGGAACGGGCGGCCGGACGCTGAGGGTAGCGCGCCGGCGGGTCTCGATGCCATTTCGGCTGGCCACGAATTTGATTTCGCCCGAGCCGAGCGTGTCGTTGACATGAAAGCGCATTTTTGCGCTTTGCTCGCGCCCCTCGGCGATTCGCAATTTTTGGGTGGAGGCACCCAGGATCGACAAGTGCGCGGACGTCTCGACGCGAAGCTCGATCTCCGCGTCCGCGCCGGAACCTTCCACATTGTTGGCGACGGTTACGCCGACCTCAAATTCGTCGCCGGGGGCGGTCAGCACCGGCGCGCTCGGCGTAATGACAAAAGGCCCGCGAATGAGCGCGTCACGTTCGGTTGAGCCGGCTGTTTCGTTCGAAACACCGACCGCCATTATCTTGAGTGTGCCGTCGAAAAAGTCGGGCACATCATAGACAACTTCACGAGCAGTCGCGTCGGCATCGATAATGCCAGACCAAAACACGACCGGTTTTTCCGTGACGCGTTTGAACGGATTCAATCTTTGCGCCCCTTCGCCGTCGCCGCCAAAAGCCGAGAGCGAACGGAGCAACGAAAATTCCGGAATGATGAGATCGACAATCTGCGCCGTCTCGACGCCAAGCGCGCATTTGCGAAAGAGATAAGCGAGCGGATTAGGCGTCTTGTAGTCGGTGACCTGCAAAATTCCTTGATCGACCGCGAAAATCACAATCTTGCTGGGACGGTCGGTTTTGTACCCGATGTGCAACGGTTCGCCGGGCTTCGCTTTGGCTGCGGCTTGCAGATCGATCTTCAGCCGGCGTTTTTCGATGTTGGCCGTGAACGGGACGACGCCGTAACTGAGCGGGCTGACAAAAATTTCCTTGGAATCGAGCGCCCGCACAAAGGCGACATTGATATAGCCGCTGCCCTCAAACTCCTGAGGCAGACGAATGTGCTGGATGCTGCTGGGGGTAGTGGTTTGAAACCAACTAAACCCGTAAACTTTTTCCCGTTCGATTGTGATGAGACCGTAGCCGCTGTATGGTGCCGTTACGCTCACCGCAATTTCATCCCCGGCACGGTACTCTTTGGCGTTAAGTTTGATCTCCAGCTCGGCGTTTTTCTCCAAGCCCCCGGCCATTGCGGCCTGACCCACGACCGAAAAGCGCAACTTGCTTAAAGCGCGATTCTGATCGTCGCGCAGCTCGATTACATAATTGCCCGGCTCATCGGTGGGAAGCGCGTAGTGATAGCCACTGGCCGCGACCGAGATTTTTTCCGACTTAGCAGGGCGCTCTTTCAGGACAGACTCGTAAGCGTAATTGCCATTCTCCTGCTTCTTCAGGACGGAAACGTATTCCTGGACGATGAGGTTGAGGGTGACGTTTTCGATGGCGATGCGGTTGAGTTGCGGATCGACTGCGACCAGGTCGATCGCGCGCGGTCTCTTCATGTCGATGTAACGAAGGTCGCCGTCGGCTTTGTAGCCGATTACGTAAGGCAGAGCGGAGACCAGCGCGCCGACGTCGCCCATGACACTCCTTCCGCCTTCGCCTTCGAAGCCTTCAGCGATAAATCGCATCGCGTAGGTCGCGTCGGCGAACCGTTCCAGTTGCAGGTCAAAATCGGCATGGCCTTCGCTGTCGGTTTTCGTCTCGCCGAGATCAACCGTTTGCTCTTGCCGAGTTTTGTTTTCGTCAAAGAGCGGGTCGAAAAAAGTGAAGTCGCGAAATTCCGGAAATGAAAACGCCGCCGGTGCGAGCTCAAGTTTGCCGGTCACACGCCGATCAGTTGCAGGCGTGCCATAAAGGTTGGCCAAGGCGACGGAGGCATGCATTTCGGCGGGATGAATCCAGCCACGCGGCGCAGCTTTGGACAGCCGCGTCTCGATTTTCATGCGGTCCGGCAGGAATTCCTTCACCTGCGCGGTGGCGGAGCCGATCAAACTCGAGCGCTTGTTATTTTTGATCAGGTAAAGATTGACGGTGTAAAGACCGGTCGGCGATTCATTGGCCGTTTGGTAGCTCAATTCAGTGAACCCAGTCTCCGGCAAGGTGAGCTTCTTGGTCTGGACTCGCAGGTCGCGCGCATCGATGACTTCGGTTTCAATCGGCAAGCCTTTGAGATTGCCGCCCCAACTTCGCTGTTTCACCACCAGCCCGATGTGAATTTCGTCACCGGGCCGGTACACACCGCGCTCGGTGAAAACGAATGCATCGAGGCCTTCCGGCGCGATGTTCTCCGCTCCTTCAATTTCAAAGCGTGAGAAATTCAGGACGCGGTCTTCGCGCGCGAACGGCATGAACGCGATGTCGTCGCCATTGCGCGCCACGAACGCCACCGGCAATTTGTCGCGCTCGGATTTTTCAACGGACGGGAAAGTGCAATGACCGTCCGCCGCAGTTTTGGCCGTCTGGATCGGCACGCCGTTCTTGCCCAGAATGTCAACCGTGGCGCCGTTGAGCGGCTGGCCATTTTTGATCGACATCAAAAAGACCTCGCTGCTGCCATCGGTGTTTTTCTTCGTTAAAATTCCGATGTCCGTTATGAGAAGAAATCTGCTGTCCGTGGCTGAGTTGATCGGTTTCTTTTTCGCCGGGTCCCAGCCGCGCGCGGTCAGAAAGAAAAGCCCGCGCTCGCTCCCGCCATCGGCTGGTTTGCGAAGATGCTCGGAGAAATCGAACGCCGAATAATTCGCTTTCCATTTGTTTTCCAGCGCGATCGGTTGGTGTTCGATTCCGATACGCGAGATATTTTCCTGATTGAATAAATGGGAATCGCGAAATTCCGGGTCCTCGAATTTGCCCTGGCTCTGACTGACGAGGTGATTGATCTGGGTGGTAGCAACGCGCGCGATTTCGAATTCGATCGCCGCCAGAGCGCGGGAACGGATAGACAATTTCCGTTCGCCGCTCAACGCGAGCAAGCCGCCTTGACCTTCGATCTGCACTTCGCGCGGCAACTGCGGCACAGCGACGACTGCGTTGTAGTCTTCCGCCAACCGGTAATCGCCAGGCGCACGCACGCCTTTCGCGACGCGGACGTAAAGCTCGCCCTCCGTTTCGAGCCGTATCTTAAAGGCGTGTTGTCGATCTTGCGCCTTTTCCGAGGGCACAACAGTAAATTCGATTCGTTTGGCTTGATCGAGGACATCGTCCGGCACCTCGGCCGGACTCTGCCATTTTGAAGCTTGATCGGATTCTTCCGTCTCCTCTGTCTCCTCGTCCTCCGACGCGGTGGTCTGGCTGCTTTGGTTACTCTGCTCAGCCGTTTCCGAGTCGGGACTTTGCGAATCGGTCTCTCCGGCCGCTTCGCCCTCGGTTTCGTCGGTCGTTTCGGCGTTGCGTTTCGGCAGGAGGCGTATTTGAATAGCCTTGGCCAGCTCGCTACTGCTGATATCGGCCGTTGTACTTAAGATCAGAACCTGCTCCGGCTCGCCATTCTTATTTCGTGCGATCGTGGCGGCGATCGAATCGATCTGAAACGCGGTTTCCTGTGATGGAATGCGCACCTTATCCTCTGCGGGGTTCCGTGTTTGCGCGCCGGCCTGCGCTGTGCGCACGCCTTTGCTCAGGTAGAGCTTCATGAAATCTTCCCGCTCCGGCAGAGTCACGTTCGAGCTGCGCACATACGCCAGACGGTTGTGCAATCCATAAGTGATCGTGAAATGCGGCGGCGACTCGGACGACGGAAACACATTCGATCCGCCGATCATCTGCAGCTGGATATGCCGATCCAACTCGCCGGGCTCAACCGCATGGGTGAGTTCAAGCGTAGCCGTGATTTGGCGTTGCGTCGGATTGGCCGGGTCTTGGTAGAGCTGAAGTTCTTTGATCGCGATGTCGAATGGCGCCGTCTGGAACTCGTAGGCAAGGCGCTCCATCAAAACCTGCGGCGGAAAAAATTTCTTGTCGAAAGTGATTTTGAATTTTTGATCGGCCGGCCAGTCTTGCGTTGGTCGAAAAGCCAGTTCCTTGTCCGAGTTCCATGACCACGCGCCAGTGATCGTTGGTTCGAGCCGGACGCCTGACAGCGACGGTTTCTTCAAATCCTCCAGACGCGCCGCGGGTTCGCTGAACCGGACAAAGAGCGGCGGGAATTTCAGTTCCTTCTCGAGCTTGGTAATCGGCGGAGAGGCAATCGTCGCCTTAACTTTGTGCGGGATGGGCCGATGTTGGTACCAATGCAATGTCCAGGCCGCCCCGCACGATAGTAGAAAAATGGTGACAATCCCCGAAGCAGTGATGCGGGGATGCACGCGATGAAAATCGGACGTGGCAGCGCGGCTTCGTGTGAGCCAGTGCGGCGGGCTCCATTGCAACCTGCCGAAGACCGCGAGAGCGACCTTCTTGAAAAACGCCCAGAGAAGGACAAACGGCCGAACGGCCAGTTGGAGTGATCGGGTGATTAGCGCGCTTGTGTTCATAGGCAGGAATACCTCAGTTCAGGATCGCAACTTTCATTCTTCGAAGTGCACCGAGTCCATGATGTGGTCGATCTCGGCCTTTAACTCGGGTGAAGTGTTCAGGTTCGAGGTAAAGGTGACCTCTAATAGCTGACCTTTGTAGGAAGTGGTGAGGAAACGTGTATAAACTGGACTGTGCGAATAACTTTTCGTCCCTTTCAGCATTGGAACATAGCGCCAGTCCGCCCATTTCCGGCCGTCGATGGTCACGATGTCTTTCTTCAACCATTGCAGGTGAGAATCTTTCGGCAGCCAATTGAACCCTTTGCTGTATTCCGCCACACGCATTTTCAAATAACCCTCAAGCTTGTCCGGCGTCAGTCCATGCGTGCCCCGCAACACTTCTCCCCATGCGCCATCGGGGCCTGAAAATTTGGCGAGCGTTTTTGGATTTTTAGGATCGGCGGGATCACGAGAAAAATCACTAGGAATGTCGAGCTTGAGTTTTCCATCCAGAAGGCTCACCGGCTGTGCTTTAGTCTTGAAATCTTCGAGCTTGATTTTCTCGGCGCTCTTAAAGTCCGCGTCAGCACCGGTTGCATCACCCTTGGCTTGCCTTGCTTCGCCGCGATTCTTGTAAGCGAGGGCTAGATTCGAGTCTAATTCAATCGCCTTGGTGAAATCAGCGATCGCGCCGTCAAGGTCGCCCTTCGCTTTCTTGACGTTGCCGCGATTGATATAGGCCTTCGCATCTTTTGGATTCGCCTGGATGGCTTGGTTGTAATCGGCAACTGCGCCATCCGGGTCGTTGTTCCTGGCTTTCAGGATGCCGCGGTTGTTGTAAGCGCCAACGTTTTTGGGGTCCAGTTCGATTACCCGCGTGTAATCGGCAATAGCCCCATCCGCGTCCTTCTTTAGCATTTTGGCGGAGGCGCGATTGTAATAAGCGGCCGCATTCTTAGGATCGAGCTCGATCGCGCGATTAAAATCGGCCAAAGCTCCATCCAGGTCGCCTTTTTTCGCTTTTTCGATCCCGCGCTCAATGGGATCTTCGTCAGACTCTTCGGACGCTGGTGGTGCAGGCGATGGTGAAAGACGGTCGTTCTTTGAATCCGCAGCGGACTCTTCGCTGGCCAGTTCCGGATCGAGTTTCTCCGCGGTCTTAAAGTCCGCCTTAGCCCCGGCCTTATCCCCCTTCTCCTTCTTCAAGACAGCGCGATTATAGTAGGCGCGTGCGTAATCAGGTTTGAGTTCGATTGCGCGTGTGTAATCAGCAATCGCACCATCCCGGTCATTGTTCTCGGCTCTGGCGTTCCCGCGGTTGTTGTAAGCCGCGGGGTTCGTGGAGCCGAGTTCGATTGCTCGGGTGTAGTCCGCAATGGCGCCAGCCGTGTCGTTCTTCAGCCGCCTCGCTTGAGCGCGGTTATAATATGGCGCGTCATCTTTTGGATTGAGTTCGATTGCACGGTTGAAATCGGCAAGAGCGCCATCCAAATCACCGTTCTTCGCTTTTTCGATCCCGCGATTTACAAGATCGCCGTCCGATGTGCCCGACGCCGCAGGAGCGGGCGCTGATTTCACCGCCTGTTTCTCATCGGCTTCCCAAGTATAACTGACGCTCCCGTCGGGATCGCGCACGAGCCTCGCGCCAACGGCCACGGCTCTTGCAGCAGGCTTCTCGCCGATTGGAATCACTTGGGCGTAAAACGAAACCGGTTTGCCGTCGGTGCGACCGATGGCGCCCATTTGTTCCAGTTCCTCCCACGCGTGTGCGCCGCTTACGATCTTTTTGAGAAATCCCAGCTTGACCAACGCGTCGTGGGGAAACTCAACCACGCCGTAATGATTGGGTGTCGCAGTATCCTTGAGAAAGGCGCGATAAGTGTCCTCGCCAATTTGTTTCGACTCCAAAATTTTCGGAGTTACCTCCAGCCGAACGATCCTACCTTTCCAATCGAACTTGTGTTGCTCAATGTCGTTAAACCCATATGCCTTGTCATCCACTGGTGGCCCGAGTGGCGGTGGTGCAATCTTTTCTGCCGCCGGCGCATAATCGAACGAGCAGTGCACAACGCCACCAGCGCCTCGCGACATCATCGGCATCTCGGCGTGCCCGATATATTGGGCTTGTCCTTGCGAATCGAGCACCAGCCAATATTGCGGCAACTCCTTCGGATCGGCTTTTGCCTCGGCAACCTTGAGCCGAATGTGCAACCAAGTCTGGCCGTCGCGTTCTTCGGAGCCCACTTTTTCAAACGGCGGCCAAAGTCGGCCGGTCATGATCGGAGTGTGCGCAAAATTGTAGAGCAACCGATCGTCCGGGCTGCCGGCGTGCCACGTCTCTCCGTCGGAACAAACCCACGCCTTGTCTTTAATCACGATGCCGCGCATCGGCGTGTTCGGTGTCACGCGTTCATTCGTTAAATCAAAATCTTCGCCGGAGAGAAATCCGTGCAGCTTGATTGTCTTGTTGAAAGTGACGGTGCCGTTCACCGACCACACACCGGTGCTCATCTTTTTCATCGCGGCCATCAGGAGCGCTTCAGGTCCCGGCGGCGGCGCCTGCGCATGCGGATTTCCGGGCGGCGGAAGGATCGGATGCTCATCCGCAACCGGCGTGTAATCTACTTGATCAGTGACATAGTTATTCTCAAAACCCATCGGCCCGAGAAAACGATGAACTACCGGCGCCTGTCGATCTTGCATCGCGATCCAGTAATTCGCGCGGTCGCCTTCGTACGTGATTTTGTCCGGCGCAATGAAACGAATGTGTAATAACGATTCGTCTCCCAACTTCTCGGTACCGACCGCCGCAAACGGCGGGATCTTTTCGCTCGCCGAATACTTGATCGGCGTGTGCATGAGATAATAGAAGCGCCGATCGATCTCCTTGTTCTCTTTCCAAGTCCTGCCGCCGTCATCGCTCGACCAGCTCTTGTCTCCCAGCACGATCTGGCGCGTGGTCCCATCGATGGTTTCGATGGTTAAATCGAAGTCCTTTCCGAAAATTATTCCGGAAATCTTCATGTCCTTGTCCGCGTTCACGTGCGCCTGAACGCTCCAAGCTTTTGCATCGGCGAACTTCTTGGCAGCGGCAAGAATCGCCTCTGGCTTTTGCTGGGCGGATGCTGTCGATTTCTTTTGCCCTTTAGCGAAGATAGCTGGCGTGCTCGCAGACAGAAGCAGCCCAGCAACCGCGCAGATCGAGGTTGCGCTAGACCGGAGATGGAAGCTTCTACAGAAGGCAGCGAGGGAAAAAAAGGGGTAACTGCACTCGGGAAAAGGCCCTTGGTTATCTTCGTTTTCTTCTGTTAGCTCTCTCATCAAAGTCATGGCTTGCTCCTTCTAATCCGATCCGCTGCGGATGGTGATGACCGCAGGATCCTTTCCAAGCCGATACATCGACGCGCCATAGCAGATCGCAGCGCTGTTTTTGCGCGCATAACGCACTTCTGGCTCGCCTTCGCAGTACGGAGGTTCGTGCTCCTCGTAACACTTCTCTTTAATAGTCGCGCCCCAGCGTTCGATGTAGGAACAGTTCGCCGTTTTCGAACTACCGGGAATCTCCACGTAGCGATTTTCGGTGAGCGTAAGAAACGCGGCCTCTCCAGGAAGCGGAATCGGGGTTGCCCAGTTTGGTGATAACTGGACGAGCTTTCGCTTGTTGAAATCGAAAGCCTCGACTGTGTCGCCATCACTGCTGTTAAGGTGGCAGCTGAAAAATACGAGCCGCAGAGGACCATCGAACAGAAACTGTCCATCTTTGTTCTGTCCGATTCGCAGCGGCTCGAAGGATGGAAATCCACGCAGCTTGCCGATTTTGGTTTCATGGCCCGATTTTGAATCGCGAAACCACATTATCCAATCCAGCGGATCCTCCTTGTCTTCGCCTTTGCGCCAGAATATTTCACTCGCCGCGTCGGGAGCCTTGATGTTTTGTGGCGGTCGATCTTGTGCGTTAGCCGTAGCATCGAGCGCGGTCACGCTCGGATGCTCTGGCCGTCCTGCGCTTTCGGCTGGCCCGGAAGGCGACGCGAATTCTTGCTGCGGCGGCGGCGCTGGAGAGCCGGATGGTGATTGCTCTTCATCTTGATTGGTGAAGTAAGGAGAGCTTTTCGTTGTCGAATACCAATCGGGCGCCGCGTCGAGCTTCTTCAACTTCGTACCGCGCGGCTCGATGCTCCAAAATTCGCGCGTGTCATTTGCTTTTTCGCGCGTAAACGCAATCGTCTTCCCGTCAGGCGCGAAGATTGGACTGATATCTTGTCCAGAATTGTCATTGGTCAATTGTCGCAACAGCTTTGCGTCTTCGCGATACAGATAAAGGTGTGAATGACTAGTGCCTTTCGGTTGTAGATAGCGAATCGCGATTACAATTTCGGAAGCGCCGCGCGACACCGTCGCAGTTAACGCAAACACGCCGGCAAAGATCAATCGTCGAAGGATCGATTGCGCTAACATGGAAGGACCTACTCCTTCGAGGGAATTTTCTTTTTCGAGATAATTCGGGACTTGCCAGTTTTTTCATCAAACCTGGCCGTGAAGCTGTATGTAGCATCTTCGCCGTTGCCCCCGCGGAAGATGTCGAATTGCTCAAGCAACAGAACGCCCGGTTTCACCCAGCGAATCGGGTTGACATATTCATTCCTTACGTCGCTCTTGGCATTCACGCGCAGGCTTTCCGTCTCAAGCTGCGTGAACTCAATACCTGAGCGATGATAAACATGCGTGTCCGTAACTCGTGGCCCATCGGCTAAAGAATACGTGAACCAGTTCGAATCGCTGGACCAAATCAAATGAGCGGGATTGCCTTCGTAGTCTTGACCAACTTTCACCACAACGTCCTTCGATGGAAGCGAAACGACTTCGACTGCCGTGATCAAAGCGGGATTAATTTTGTTGGGATCTTCTGGTTCACCGATACAGGAAATGCGCACGCCAAATTTTCCGTCCGGCGAAACGTCAGCTATTTTTTCGAACCCGGGGGGATCTTCGGCACAATTCGGCTGCACTAAAATTAACAGCGCAGAAAGCACGCCTGCTAGCTGGAACGTCTTCAGGCCGCCAGATTAAGAAATTCGGGCGTGCATTGTCAATCTCGCTACCGCTAAAATCGCGTCATGAGAGGTTCCCGGATCGCGACAATGACGATGTCGATCTTTCTGTCGGTTTCTGCTTACGCCACGAATCAATTTCTCGATGCGCCGGACGACAAGCCGGTGTCCGCCAAGTTCCGAGGAACGGAATGGAACGATGACACTTCGAATGAGGAAATTCCGCTAACGGCGCGTGTTATTACGACGCGGCTCGCCAAAATGCCCTGGGGCGCGATTTTTAAAATTGAATTCACCGATCTAAAATCGCGCGCGAGAAAGCGCCGCAAAATTCCGCCCGACTACTTTATCGTTACTGACGAGCGCATCGTCCTGCTAAACGAAGAGAACAATGACGCCGCCGTGGAGAACATCTCGGCGATGGACAAGGCGCCAACGTTTGAGGAGGGAGATGTCCGCGGGATCAGCAGCGGAAAGTTGGATCATGAAGACGCCCCGTGGACGACCACGATCGAGGTCAAAGGTGGTGAATGCACCTACCTTGCCAGCCATAACTCAGGTCATTTCTCAAAGATCGTCTGGAAAAAAGGCGTCGGCCTAATTGAATACGCGATGGGCTACGGTGCGATGGCCGACGGTTTCCGTCTCAAGCGCCAGAAGTAAATTAATTCCAGCTCTGGCGAGTCATCACCGCGACGAGACCAAAATGGATCTGGCTCTACCGTTAAAGAGGCACTTCGGGCACGACCAATTCCGGCCGTTGCAGCAGGAGATCATTCGCGACGTGCTCGCCAAGCGCGATGTGTTTGTGTTGATGCCGACGGGCGGCGGGAAGTCGCTTTGTTTTCAGTTGCCGGCTTTGATGCGCGATGGGCTGACAATTGTCGTTTCACCACTGATTTCGCTCATGAAAGATCAGGTCGATGCGCTGCAAACCAGCGGGATTGCTGCGACGTTTTTGAATTCCACTTTGGATAGGCAAGAGGCGACCGCGCGCTGGCGCGGCTTGCATCGCGGCGAGTATCGGATGCTTTATGTCGCGCCGGAGCGGCTGATGCTCGATACGTTTTTGGAGCGTGCGCTGAATTGGAACATCGCGCAAATCGCAATCGATGAAGCGCATTGCATCAGCGAATGGGGTCACGATTTCCGGCCGGAATATCGTGAGCTGAAAAAATTGCGGAAACACTTGCCCGAGGTGCCGATGATGGCGCTCACCGCCACGGCCACCGAGCGGGTGCGGATCGACATCATTCAGCAATTGCATCTGCGCGAGCCGCGCTGTTACATCGCCAGCTTTAACCGGCCGAACCTGACTTATCGCATCGTTCCGAAATCGGCGCCCTATGAACAACTGCTGGCGTTCATCCGCAGCCGGCCTAACGACAGCGGCATCGTCTATTGCGCCAGCCGCAAGAGCACCGACTCGCTGGCGCGCAATCTCAACGAAGATGGCATCAGCGCGAAACCGTATCACGCAGGGCTCACGACGGGTGAGCGTACAAAACATCAGGAATCATTTTTACGCGACGATGTTCGCGTGATCACCGCGACCATCGCGTTCGGAATGGGCATCAATAAGCCGAACGTGCGTTTCGTTGTGCATTATGATCTGCCGAAAAATCTGGAGAGCTATTATCAAGAGACAGGCCGGGCTGGGCGCGACGGTTTGCCCGGCGAATGCGTGCTGCTTTTCAGCGCCAGCGATGTCGCCAAGCAACTCCACTTCATCGATGAAAAGAGCGAAAAGGAAGCGACGATCGCTCGGACGCAACTTCAGCAGATGGTCCATTACGCCGAGACGCGCGAATGCCGGCGCACCACGCTGTTGGAATATTTCGGCGAAACATTTTCGCAGGTACCATGCAACGGTTGCGATAATTGTTTGCAGCCCCGCGAAACTTTCGACGGAACGGTGCACGCGCAGAAATTTCTTTCCTGTGTCTATCGCATTCACGCCAGGCACGGATTCGGCTTTGGCTTGAATCACGTTGTCGATATTCTCCGCGGGGCGGACACGGAAATGATCCGTCAACGCCGGCACAATGAACTTTCCACGTATGGCATTGGCCGCGATTTAAAACGCGACGCCTGGCAGGCAATCGGACGCGAGTTGTTGCGCCTCGGACTCGTCGAGTGTTCTCCGGGCAGATTTGCGACGTTGACCCTGACGCCAGCGGGTCGCGAAGTGTTGCGAAACCGCACACCGATCACGCTAACCAAGCAGATCGACATCGCCACACAGAGAGAGAAGCCGCGCGCAGGCGCGATCGAATGTGACGAACTGCTCTTTGAACAACTGCGCGCTTTGCGCCGCAAACTTGCAGACGAGCGCGACGTGCCCGCCTACGTAATTTTCTCAGACGTTTCACTTCGTGAGATGGCGAGAAATTATCCGACGACCGCGAGCGAGTTTCGTCGCATTCCGGGCGTCGGCGAACAGAAACTAAAGGATTTTGCCCAACCGTTTCTCAGCGAGATTAAAAACTATCTCGCGACGAATCCGCGCCGAACATTCTCCGGCGACTCTGGTTCGTCGTTTCGGCGACGCCGGTCCCGCTTGAATGACAGTGAGGCCGAAACGCTGCGGCGGTTTCAAAGTGGCGAATCAGTCGATGAAATCGCGCGTGCCAGAGGTTTTGTACCCAGCACCATTTACGGTCATCTCGCCGCCGCTATTGAGTGCAGCAAACTCGCCGAACGCACCCGCTTCTTCACTGCAACGCAGGAAAAAGAAATTGCGGCTGCGTTCCGTCAGGTCAGCGACGGAAAGCTGATCGAGGTCGGCGCGCTGCTTGGCAACAGATACGATATTGGGCTGCTGAGAGTCTTTCGCGCATTTGCCGCGCGCGCTCGAGGAGCGGCGGGTCTCCCAACCGCCGCAGAGCGCCTGAGAAAGCGTGCGCAAAATCGATTCTTTTCTCTCGACAATTGATCGAGATTTTGGCGAGAACCTGAGAGGAGCACATGCGATTTCTCCTTAATTTACCGCCGCCGGTTTCATTTTTTATCGTCTCGGCGATTACCACCTTCTTCGCTTTGACCGGAGTTCACCTGGTGCGAAAGAAGTATTCCGCAGACGTACTAAAGGAAAATCACGAAGTCGCCGCTATTATTTTCAATGCCTTTGGCCTCTTCTACGGTGTGATGGTGGCGTTTGTCGTGTTTGTTACGTGGACCGGATACGACGAGGCTACGAAAAATCTGCAATTGGAGTCTAGCGAGGCTCTGGATATTTTTCACAGCGCCGAAGCATTCCCTGACCCTGCCAAGAAAATAATACGGCAGGGAGTAAAAGATTACATCGCTTCGGTCTATAACGACGAGGTACAGCGGATGTCGCAGGGAGAGACAAGCCTTTATACTGGCGGCGCTCACACCAATCTCCGAACATTGTTCAATCAGATCGATGCGACCTCGATTCCCAACAGAGAGCTCTACGCCGAGTCCCTGCGATGTTTAAATAATCTGGCTCAGTACCGTCGGCTGAGAATATTTGCCGGAAACGATACCGTGCCACCAGTGATCTGGTTGGTGTTACTGGTTGGCGGCACCTTCGCGGTGTCCTACAGCTTTTTCTTTGGAATGAAAAACATCAAAGCGCAATACCTGATTACCACTACGTTCACGGTAACGCTCACGTCGATTTTGTTTTTGATCTATGTGCTTGACCATCCCTTTACCGGCACAAGCAGAGTGAGTCTGGAACCTTTGAGACAGGCGATGGCGTCAATGCAAAAGGGATAAGCACTCCCGTTCGGCCTTAGAAGCTCCGGCAAATTATTAACGCCGCTTCTTCCTTGTTGGTTTTCCTTTGCGCTTGGTCTTGGCCATTCTGCGCAGCTCCGCTTTGCTCATCGATTTGTACATCCCTCGCGAAGCACCTTTCAGCGATGATTTAGAGCGCTTTCCGCGCTTAGCCGCAAGCGCCGCGCCGGCCGCCATCTGTTGTTTTTTTGATTTTGCAGGCATACAAAAAGAATTCGCATCTGAACTGCGAATTGGATTCGCCTGCCACGCCGTAGCCGGGTTAAGGCGGGCCTGCCACGCCGTAGCCCCGGGCGAAGGCGGGTTCAGGTCGCCGCGACTTTGCGCCAGAAGAAGTAAACGGGCACACCCGTCAACACGATGAGCATCCCGATTCCGGAGGTGGCGGGCGCGAGAAATGCCAGATCGACAACCAACAATCCGGCAAGCAAAATCGAAATGATCGGCACCAACGGATAACCCCAGGTGCGGTACGGACGCTCTGCATCCGGTCTTTTGCGTCGCAAAACCATCAACGCGGCAATCATTAGAACGTAAAAAAGCAAGTCGGCCGAGACGATGTATTCGAGCAGTTGATTGTAAACATTTCCAAAATTCACCTCATGCGTCGCGGCGTTGATTGTCACCGTGCGCGGCAACGTAAGAAACGCAGTCCACATTGCCTGTGCTACCAACGCCGCTGCGGGAACACGAAAACGGTTTGTGGTCGCGACTCTTTGGAAAAACAATCGATCGCGTGCCATTGCGTAGTAAACGCGGGCGCCGGAGAGAATCAGCCCGTTATTACAACCGAACGTGGAGATCATGATCGCCGCAGCCATGCACATTGCACCCGGATGACCGAACACCGCGTTCATCATTGCCACGGCCACGCGATTCTGCGGCGCGTGCTGGATTTCGGGCAACGGCAGGACGGCGAGATAAGCGACGTTGGCGAGCAAATAAAGGACGACCACAATCCCGCAGCCCACGACGAGCGCGCGCACGAGATTCTTTCCCGGGTCGCGCACTTCGCTCCCGACAAACGTCACATTTGTCCAGGCCGTCTGCGCGAACAGCGGGCCGACCATCGATCTTCCAAAGAGTAGCGCCAAAGCCAACCCACCGACGAACGTGAAACCAGGCTGGGCGATCTGCGGGCTCCAGCCGTTGGCCCACGAATTCCACCACGCCGCACTCCGCGCAGCGCTGGTCACGTGCCAGCCTAACGACAAACCGATCACCACTACGGCGGCAAGGGCGGCTGTCTTTGCAAACGTGAATGTATTCTGAATAATTTTCCCAACTTCAAGCCCGCGCGTGTTCGTCCACGTCAACAAGGCGATCAAGGCGATCGCGACCAATTGTTCCAGTGACAAGCTGATCGCGTAATGACCCAACGAGATCGGCGCCACCAGGTAATTGTCCGGCGAAACTGCTGAGACAAAAACGCCGAGAAATTTTGCAAATGCAATCGCTACCGCGGCGATAGTCCCGGTCTGAATCACAAGAAACAAGGTCCAGCCATACAAGAACCCGATGGAGGTTCCGTATGCTTCGCGCAGAAAAACATAAACGCCGCCTGCGCGCGGCATCATGGTCGCAAGCTCCGAGCAACACAACGCGCCGGTGATGGTGAGCAAACCGGCAACAGCCCACGCAAGCAGCAGCCAGCCGGGTGCGCCGCTCAATCGCGACGATTCCGCTGAGGTAATAAAGATGCCCGACCCGATCATCGAGCCTATAACGATCATCGTCGCGTCGATCGGTCCGAGGGCGCGGACCAGTCCGGATTGCTGTCGATTGTCGATCTTGTCGTTCACAACGAACTCTGCGGCGCGCTAATCCTGACACCCTGAGACTCAAGTTGCGTTCGTAATTCACGCGCGAACTCAACTGCGCCGGGTGTGTCACCATGAACGCAAATCGTCTCGGCGCGCACATCTACATCGTGGCCTTCGACAGACCGCACTTTGCCTTGGCGCAACATGCGCAGGACGCGCTGGGCAGCTTCTTTTGGATCGCGAAGCAAAGCATCGGGCCGCGTGCGTGGAACCAGCCATCCGTCATTCAAGTAATTACGATCGCCAAAAACTTCGCGCGCGATTTGCAAACCATGCGCCTCGCCGGCGCGGGCAAGCTCGGTGTTGTCCGGCGCGAACAGAATTAACTTCGGATCGACTGATGTGATTGCCCGCGCGATCGCATCAGCCAGTTTCTTGTCGCGCACCGCCATGTTGTAGAGAGCGCCGTGCGGTTTCACGTGATTCGGTCGCATGCCGACGGCGGAGGCGACCGCTTGAAAAATTCCGAGCTGATAAGCCACGGCGTCGAATACTTCTTCGTTACTTACCTTCAGTTCCTTGCGTCCAAAATTTTCGCGATCGAAAAAACTTGGATGCGCTCCGACAGCGACGCTGTGCTCCTTCGCCGCACAAACTGCGGCGTGCATCGTATCGGAATCGCCGGCGTGAAAACCGGTTGCGATGTTCGCCGAGCTAATGAGCTCGAACAGCTCAGCATCGTGTCCCGCGCCTTCGCCGAGATCGGCGTTGAGATCGACTTGCAATTTCATGATGTGTGCAAGCTCAGGCCGATGCGAAAAAGTTCTAATTGCTGCTCGCGCTCCACCAAGAGCCGGTGCCCATCCGCGAGCGAGACTTCGGAAAAGCGAACCTGATCGCCGGCGCGAAGTTGTGCCGCAATACCCAGATCGACAGTAATCACGTGCGCTATTTTCGGATAACCACCGATGGTTTGGCAATCTCCCAAAAGTAAAATCGGTTTTCCACTTGGTGGAATCTGGATCGTACCCGGTGCGACCGCTTCAGAGGTAAGATCGACATTGCCCTGCCGTTTCAATTCTGGACTATCGAAACGCACGCCCATACGATCAGAATCGAGCGAGACAGCGAACGTTTCACTCGTGAAACGTTGAAGCGTTGAAGCGTTGAAGTGGTCCAAATCGCAACCGCGAACGAAGCGCAAAATCGGATTGCGCTTTGCTGGACTTACCCAATCATGCGGCGCGGTCCACGAGGAAATACTTTTTGTAGCAGCGGTCTGCTTGTCCACCGTAGCTTTAGCGAAGGCGGGGGGGCGCCGAAATTTCCCTAAGACTAACTCATCTCCATCTCGCAATGTGCGCCCTTCAAATCCGCCGAACTGCGCACGCAAATCTGTGGAGCGACTGCCGAGCACGAGTGGCACATCGATTCCGCCCGAGACAGCCAGCCAGCATCGGCAACCAGTTTGAGGCTGGCTGAATTTCAATTCTTTACCGGCAGGCAGGAGAGCCGCGTGGCCCGCCGGCAACGCCATCGATCCAAGGTGCACATCGACTTCGCCTCCGCACCAGGCGACGATTTGCTCTTCGTCAAAGCGCAATCGCAAACCGCCGAGCGTAATTTCGAGTCCAGCCGCGTTTTCATCGTTGCCGACAAGCAGATTCGCCACACGCAATGCAAATGAATCGAGCGCGCCGCCTGATGAGACGCCGAACTGGCGATAGCCGGTGCGGCCAAGATCCTGCACCGAGGTAAGAAATCCCGCCCGCGTTATAATCATCTTCCTTGCTTTGATGCTTCAAACACTTCGCGCGTGATTGCGCGAAAACGTACGCGATCCCCCGCGCACAAAAGCGCAGGCGGATTTTTTGTTGGATCAAAAAGTTTCAACTGTGTCTGGCCAATCAGGTTCCAGCCTCCGGGCGAACGCAACGGATAAATTCCCGTTTGCGCGCCGCCGATGCCTACCGAACCTGGAGGAATTTCCTTGCGCGGCGTGGCCCGACGCGGCGTCGCCAATGTCTTTGGCAGACCGGTCAGAAACGGAAAGCCCGGAACGAACCCAATGCAGGCCACTCGGTATTCGGCTGTGCTGTGGAGATCGACCACTTCGCCCGCAGAAAGTTTTGTATGTTCACCCACGCGATCGAGGTCGAGGCCAAATTCCGCATCGTAACAGACGGGGATTTCAATCAACCGCGGAGCAGCAGCAGCGCTTCGGCGGCGATGGAAGGCCGAACCAGAAGCAATCGCGCTGCGAATTTTTTCTGCCAACCAATCGAACACGTCACCCGGCGTTTCTCTCGCTTTGGCGACGGCGACTGGATCGAAGAAAAGTGCGACGGTCGTGTAAGCAGGCGCAACCTCGATGACGCCGGGGATTGCAGCATTCCGAAGCTGTTGAAGCGTCCGCAGCACCTCGTCCAGCGTTTCCTCGGGCGCGTCTTCGCATTGGTCGCGCACGCGCACAATCAGCGCGGAATCTCCGAGGGGAATGATTTCCATTAACTTACTGTGTCATGTTGAGCGAAGCGAAACATCTCTGTTTTTTCTGTGAGCGTAATTGGGTTAAAAGTAATCAGAGATTCTTCGCTCCGCTCAGAATGACAATGCTAACAGCGCGCCGGCACACACAGCATTCACTCTGCGCGCTTCGCCTCGATCTCGATGTTGATCGCAACCGTTTGGCTGATGCCGGATACGGTCTCAGCAGCCGGAGCGAACATCAAATTGAAGTCGCGGCGCATGACTGGGTCGGTAGTCACCGACCAGCGCGTCCGGCTCGTGTCACTCATCGGTGTCAGCAGTTTCACGTGAAGCGTGGTCGGCCTGGTCACGCCGTGCATCGTGAGGTCGCCGAGAATATCGCCACTTTGCGGGCCGGTCCGTTTGACGGTGCGGCTCTTGAAGGTGATCTGGGGAAATTTCTCCACGTTAAAAAACTCCGCGCTGCGCAAGTGATCGTCTCGCTTGTTGATGCGTGTGTCGATACTGCGCACGTCGATCTGCGCCGTGACCGAGGAATTCACAGGACGCTCGCGATCGATTTCGATCTTGCCGTTGAACTTCGTGAATTTCCCATGGGTGGTACCGAGGAATTGATGCACACTGAAACCAATCGTAGACCCCGATGGATCGAACTTGTAAGTCTCGTTCGCCGATGCTGCGGGACTCAACGCGGCGATTGCGAACGTAGCGACCAGACTGCGCAATCTCATTTCGAAC
>QHNK01000051.1 GCA_003218415.1 Verrucomicrobiota bacterium
ATGGGAATTCACTCAGGACCGGTGAGTGAGGTTACGGATGTGAACGAACGGGCAAACATCGCCGGCGCGGGAATCAACATCGCACAGCGTGTGATGGACTGCGGCGATGCGGGGCACATTCTTCTCTCAAAACATGTTGCCGAAGATCTTGAACATTATGCGCGATGGCGGCCGCTCCTGCATGAATTAGGTGAGTGCGAGATCAAGCACGGCGCAAAAATATCCGTGGTGAATCTTTACACGGAGAACGTGGGCAACTCGCAGCCGCCCGAGAAACTCAGGCGGGCGGATGTAGGGGCAGCGGTGCCCGGCGCAAAGAAATCACCGATCAATCGAAAACATCTTCTCATCGCCGGTGCAATGATTTCGGCTTTTGTCATCGGCTTTGCGATGTTTCGGAGCATAGGGATTCCACAGCGGCGGGAGGCCGTCCGTTCAGAGGGAGAAGAGCGCCGCAGCGCAGTGTCCGTACCAATTCCTGAGAAAAGCATCGCGGTCTTGCCCTTCGTCGATCTTAGCCAGGCACACGATCAGGAATACTTTTGTGACGGCATCAGCGAAGAAATTCTGGATGCCCTCGCGAAGGTGGAAGGTCTCCGCGTTGTTGCACGGACTTCATCGTTCTCATTCAAGGGAAAGAACGCGGACGTTGGCGAGATCGCGCAGAAACTAAACGTGCAAAGTGTTCTCGAAGGCAGTTTGCGGCGCGAAGGCAATCGCATCCGCATCAGCGCGCAGTTAGTCAACGCGCGGGACGGCTTTCACATTTGGTCGGACACATTCGAGCGCGAGTTGCAAGGCGTGTTCGCCGTGCAAGATGAAATCACGCGCGCGATTGTCGATGCGCTGAAGGTAAGGCTGGCGGCCGCGCCGCCACCCCGTGCACCTAAAAACACGGAAGCGTACGATCTTTATCTGCAAGGGCTGTATTTCTCGAACAAGAGCGACGAGGAGAGCTTGCGAAAGAGCCTTAGTCTGTTCCAGCAGGCGCTGGACAAAGATCCGAATTTCGCGCGAGCGTGGGCGGGGATCGCAAAGGCATGGTACTGGCTGGCCGACGCGTACGTTAGACCGCTCGAGGCGTATCCAAAAGTGAAGGAGGCCGCATCGAGAGCGCTCGCTTTGGATGAACGCGATGCCGACGCACATTGCTACCTAGGCGAGACCAAGCGAGTATTAGACCGCAATTTTTCCGGTGAAGAAGCGGAGTTGAAGCGCGCCTTGGAGATCGATCCCAACTCAGCAACCGCTCATTTGCTTATGTCGTTCCTGAAATCTTCTCAGGGCGAGTTAGAGGAGGCAGTAAAGGAGATTCAGGAAGCCGAGAGGCTCGATCCGCTTGCACCGGGAATCTGGAGCTTTGCGGTTGGCACATATCTCGCGGTCGACCGCATAGAGGATGCGATCAACGCTGGGAAACGTACGGTTCAACTTGATCCAAACTACGTCTACTTTGATTCGGCGCTGGCCGATGCATATCGCGAAAAAGGTGACTTCAGGGAGGCGGTGGCACTTTATGAAAAAGCACAGGCGGCAACGCATTTCCCCAGCGCCGGGCTTGCCATCACTTACGCGCGGATGGGCCGACAACCGGAGGCGCAGCGCATCCTCAATGAGCTCGTGGAAAAAACGCGAACACATTACGTGGCTGCGGAAAGGATCGCCTCCGTTTATGTCGCGCTGGGCCAAAAAGACGAAGCTTTTCGCTGGCTCGAACGCGCGTTTAATGAGCACTCAGCTAATTTGTACACCTTCGCGTTCCATCCCGAGTTTCGTGCGCTGCGTTCCGACTCGCGTTTCCCTGGTCTCTTGCGTCGAATCGGAATCGATTTCGCTAAAGTGCTGAATCGGCAGAAGAATCCGTGAGCCCGAAAAACTTCTTCGCCGAACTCAAGCGGCGCAACGTTTATCGTGCCGCGGTGCTCTACGGTATGGGCGCGTGGCTGCTCGCCCAGATAGCGACACAAATTTTTCCGTTCTTCAATGTCCCAAATTCGGCGGTGCGCTTTGTCATCATAGCGCTCGTGCTCGGGTTTCCGATCGCGATGGCGCTCTCATGGATTTACGAGCTGACGCCGGAGGGGATCGTTCGTACCGAAGACGTCGATCCTGCCACGCAGCGTCAATTTGGGCGCAAAGTCGATTTTGTCATCATTGGCGTGCTCCTGTTAGTGATCGCGATGCTGGTTTACCAGCGCTTGCCGTTTCGCACCGAAAGCGGGGAAGCGATTTTGGAAAAAAGCATCGCGGTTTTGCCTTTTGCAAATCTTAGCGACGAAAAGGCGAACGCGTTTTTCGCGGACGGCGTTCAGGATGACATCCTCACGAGTCTCGCGAAAATCAAAGACCTTCGCGTGATCAGCCGTTCTTCGGTGATGCAATTTCGCGACGTCGCCGCGCGAAATTTACGCGAAATAGCGAAGACGCTTGGAGTCGCAAATGTACTGGAAGGCAGCGTTCGCCGGCAAGGCGACCGGGTCGTCGTAAACGTGCAACTAATCGACGCGCGAGATGACAAGCATATTTGGGCAAATCGTTACGACAGGACATTGACTGACTCGCTGGGATTACAGGGGGAGCTGGCCAGCGAAATCGCGGATGCTCTTCGTGCGAGTTTGACCGCAGATGAAAAAGCGCGGGTCGCGACCAAGCCAACCCAAAACGCCGACGCGTATGTGTTCTATTTACGGGCAAATCAAATTTCGCAAAACCCCGATACGCTTCTAGAGGATTACAAAGCAGCCGAGCAACTTTACATGCAGGCAATTGCGCTCGATCCGGATTTCGCGCTCGCTCACGCCCGACTCGCCTCCGTTTACGCTGGGATTTTCCATTATTACGAGCCAACCGATGCTTGGAAGACCAAAGCCCGCACGGAGGCCGAAACTGCTCTTCGGCTCCAGCCAAATCTCGCAGAAGCGCATTTCGCGTTAGGCCAGTGCATTTACTGGATGGAAAAGGATTATGATCGCGCTCTCGAACAATTCGAGATTGCTTCGCGTTTATCGCCCAGCAGCGGAGATACTGACCGGTTGATCGCGGCGATTAAACGTCGGCAGGGTAAGTGGGAAGAATCGCTGGAGGCGTACGAAAGAGTTGCAAAGCTAGATCCGCAAAACCCGAATATCGTTCGCGAGCTTCTGTTTACGAACACCTCAATGCGCCGTTGGCCGGAAGCGGCGCGATGGGGCGAGCGCATGCGTGCGATGGCTCCGGCATCGCTGGTGGCGAAGATGCAAAGTGGCTACGTCGATTTCTGGTGGAAGGGAGACACTCAACTGCTGAAGTCGCTCGTGGATAAAGTCCCCGCCGGTATCGATCCAGATGGTGTCGTTACTTCGGCTCGATGGGATGTCGCCATGCTGCGGCGCGATTATTTCGCGGCCAAAAATGTTCTCGAAGGTTCGTCGGTCAGCGCGCTCTCTTATACGAACGCTGGCTTAACTCCAAGAATTTTCTTCGAAGGCTGCATTTATCTCGCCCAGGGGGATAATACGAATGCTCAGAAGGCGTTCGAACTGGCAAGACCCGCTTTTGAAGCGGCCGTGAAAGAAGCGCCGGCGAGCGCCGATCGGCACGCGATCCTCGGTTGGCTTTACGCGTTCATGGGACGAAGAGACGATGCGATCAGGGAAGGACAACGCGCGGTCGAACTCAAACCGGAATCGAAAGATGCCGTGGACGGCTCACTGATGAATGGTTATCTCGCTTTGATCTATGCTCGCGTCGGTAAAAACGATCTCGCCATTCCTTTGATCGAACGTCTGCTACGAACGCCGGGTGCGGTCGACAGCGCCGATTACAGCATCACCATCAACGATCTGAAATATCGCTGGGAATGGGACCCCTTGCGCAAGGATCCTCGCTTTGAAAAATTAATCCGAAGTCTGGAGTAGTGGTGAGTTGCCCCTCTAGGTCACGCGTCGATCCAGACAAAACGATCGGTGCGTCATCCCTCGCCTAGAGAATTGGATTGAGGTTGGCGTGGCAAATCCATTGCCACCCGTGCGTTCCTTTTTTCCAGACGCTCAGCCGCGGAGTCGACTTGGTTGGCAATCGTTTTTGATCGATTGTTTCCTGCACTGCGATCGTGTAGGTGACGACGATGTTGTCGCTGTTGACTGTCGTTTTGAAATTACTCAGCGTGAACTCACCCAAATTGAGACGCTCAATTAGCGAAATCTCGCCGGCTCGATCACGCGCTCCATCCGGATGAATCGACTGGAAGCCTTCGGCGATCTTACTTTCTACCGCTTTCCAGTCCTTTGCTTTGAAATCGGCCCACATTTGTCTTTCCATTTTTTCCCCTTCCGATGCTCCCGCTGCGGTGGGAGTCTCATCGGCGCGGAGGCAAAAGGCTGACGCAAGTAACGACAATGCAAGGCTCAGAACACAACAGCAAGATCGGGCTTTTGATCCCTGGCGTACGGCACGGAATTGATAGGTGATTGGGCTCATGGCGATCCGATGCTATTAGGTCTGCGGCCCCTGTCAAAGCTCAAACTTGTTCGTTGCCAATCGTGGGCGAAATACGAGGCTTGATGCGGCTGATTAAGCAGTGAACCTGAAAAAGTTTCTTGCTGAGTTAAAGCGCAGAAGAGTTTACAGCGTCGCGGTCGCGTATCTAGTCGGCGGCTGGGCGCTCGCTCAAGGCATCGCTCAGGTTCTTCCCGTGTTCGACATTCCGAATTGGGTGGTCCGTCTTATTGTCGTGCTGATCGTGCTCGGTTTCCCCGTGGCGCTTACGCTCTCGTGGTTTTTTGATGTTACCCGATATGGAATTGTGCGCACTCCGGATCGCGCATCCGAAGACCGGGGCGAAGTTGTCGAGCCGTTCGTTTCATCGGAGAAATCGATCGCGGTTTTGCCTTTCAATGATTTGAGTCCGGAAAAAGACCACGCCTATTTCGGTGAAGGCATTGCGGAGGAGCTTCTCGGAGCGTTGGCGAAAGTTGAGGGACTGCGTGTGGCAGCGCGGCGATCTTCATTCTGGTTTCAAGACAAGCAGGCCGAACTCAGCGAAATCGCATCGAAGTTAAATGTCAGGCACGTGCTTGAAGGGAGTGTTCGGCGCGATGGGAACCGAGTACGCGTCACAGCTGAGCTGCTCGACGCATCCGACGGATTTACCGTCTGGTCAGAGACGTATGAGCGCGAAATGCATGGAATTTTCGCGTTACAGGACGAGATCACGCGCTCCATTGTCGATACTCTCAAACTCAAGCTGGAGATTTCGCCGCCGCCTGTGTCACGGAGTACCGATGCCTACGATGCTTACTTGGAAGGTCTCTTTTATTCCGACAAAAGCACCGAAGAGGCATTACGCAAAAGCCTTGAGTTTTTCTACCGGGCGCTGGAAAAAGATCCAAGATTTAGCCGCGCGTGGACCGGAATAGCCAAGGCGTGGTTGTGGCTGGCGGATGTCTATGTGCCGCCGCTCGAGGCCTACCCGAAAGTTCGTGACGCTGCTGCCCGCGCGCTGCAACTGAACGATGAAGAAGCCGAAGCGCACGTGTACCTCGCGGAGGCAAAACGCATTCTCGACTGGGACCTCGATGGCGCGGAAGCGGAATACAAACGCGCTTTCGAAGTGGATCCGAACTCAACGGCATCGAATTATTTCATCGCCGCTTTCTACGGCGCGCGCGGCGATCGTGACCAGGCGTTGGCTTACTTGCAGCGCACGTCGAAGATCGACCCGGCGTCACTGTGGGTGAACAATTCTGCATGCGAGCTTTACCGTTACTTCGGCCTTTACGACGAAGCGGTCGCGGCCGGCGAACGCGCCTTGCAACTCGACCCAGTATTCGCCTATGGCGAGCCGTTGCTCGGCGCATTGTATCGCGAAATGGAACGTTTCGATGAGGCTATTGCGTTGTACAAAAGATCCGAGAGCCTCAGCGGCAGACCGGCGGTTGGTCTGGCGATCACCTACGCGCGGATGAACCGGCGCAAGGAAGCGCTGCAAACACTCGAAGCCGCCACCGCGAATCGGGCTTATACCGCAGGCGATGTCCCGGCCCACGTGCACGTAGCTCTGGGTGCACATAACGACGCCATTCGCGAACTGGAGCGTGCGTGCGAGGAGCATTCATCGTCGTTGCACCTTATCGGTATCGCGCCCGAATTTGCTCCTCTGCGGTCGGACAAACGTTTCCTGTCGATCCTGCAAAAAATCGGGATCGAACCGAAGAAAGTTTTCGCGGCAGCCGGAACATAGACTTCCAGTGTGTGTGCCCAGCAGAGTTGCACTCTGTTGATCAGAAAAGCCTCGAATGCTTTCGTGGGCTGACTGCACAGGCCACAGGCCTATGTTCCAGATGCGGCGGGTACGATTATTGAACGATCACATCTCGCCCGTGACCGTGGGAACGCACTCCGTACTTGTTTAGATCTTGCTGCGCTATGTGCATTCCGAAAAGCAAAACCGCAATCAAACCGAAATACAGTATCGACATTATCCAGCGCTGGGATGGTGTGACTTCGAAGTAACGCTGTTCTTCCTCAGTTCGTTTGCGGAAAAGCGAATAGATCCGCGGCAGCGACAACAGCACAATCAACCAGATAATAAAATTCGGATACTTCCAGCCGAACCAAAGAAGGAGAGCGAACCCGGGCAGCCAAAGCCAACGCGACAACGCGGTCACAATGCGTCCGCCATCGAGCATTCCTACCGGCGTCAGGTTAAACAGATTCAGAAAATATCCGAACCACGCGAGAGCGATGAAAATGGGTGCGGCGAACATTTCACCCAGGAGATTACAGATTAGTGCTCCAAAGCTCCCGAGCATGGGGCCGCCAATGCCAACGCACGCTTCTATCCAGGCATTACGTGGCGCTTCTTTAAGCGCGATGAACGCGCCCATGAATGGAATGAAAACAGGCGCGCCGACCTTGAGCCCGAATTTTTTAGCGACAAGCAAATGGCCGGCTTCGTGCACGAATAGAAGGAGGACAAAACCGAGCGCAAACCGCCAGCCCCACATCTGCGTATAGATCCAGATCATCAGCAGCATGGTGCCGCCGGACTTCAGCAAGATCGGAAAAAATTTCAGGAGCGGCAGAAGGATGAACTTGAGCTTCGCGAAAAACTTTGCGATCACGACGCCCACCACCGTGATTGGGCCCAGCGCCTTCTTAACCCGGCTCCACGCGGTCTCCGTCTTTGGCGCCTCGTACTCTCTTTGCTCGGTTTGCAGATTCATGGCTTCGCCAGGTTAAATCGTTAAAAAGTTAAACCGTTAAACCGTTAAAGCGTTGAAGCGTTGAAGCGGATGAAACGTTGTAACCCTTTAACTTTTTAACCTCGAACCTCATTAAACGCATCGCCCAGATGATCGAGGACATCGCGAGGCAATAATGATTGCTCGCTTTGACCATCATTGAAAATCGCGATCTCCGCAGCGCGCCCGCATACCCACGCACCGGCTCGGGCTGCATCGTAAAGAGATAGACCCTGTCCGACCAAGCCCGCGCAGACTCCAGTGAGAATATCGCCCATTCCGCCCGTGGCCATTCCCGGGTTGCCGGTCGTGTTGTAGCTCAACGGGCGGTCACGTTGAGCGACGATCGTTCGACTGCCTTTCAACAAAAGAGTCACTGGAAAACGATTGCAGAACTTCATCGCTGTTGCGGCGCGCGGTTCCTTGTGGTTTGGGAAAAGCCGTTTCATCTCACCTGGATGCGGCGTGAGCAGTCGTTCGCCTTTGCAACGCCTGAGCAGTGAGGTTTTTTCCGACAAAATGTTGAGCCCATCGGCATCAATCACCATTTGTTGCTTGGCTTTCTCGATCAGCTCGAGAACTTCGGCCGCGCGCGATTTTCCAAGACCAGGTCCCAAGGCCCAGACATCGACTTTTTCTTTGAGGAGGGCACGGTAGGACTTGACCGGCTTCACCATCGCTTCCATGGGCGCGGCGCTGGCAACGATCTCATAGATTTCTTCGGGAACAAAAACTTCCACCAGACCTGCGCCTGCTCGCAACGCTCCCTGCGACGTCATCAGGGCCGCGCCGACGAATCCTTTAGAACCGGCCACCACGCCAATGCGACCAAATTGATTTTTGTAGGCGCTGTATTCACGTCTCGAGAGCAAGCCGCGAAACGCCGGCGGGCTGGAAATGATTTCCGTCGCTTTTTTTTCTGGAGGCCGCAGCTCACTCAGCGGCACAATCTCCAGCCTGCCCACATGGTTCAGCGCGGCATCCGCCACCAAACCCGGCTTTGCAAACCCGATCGTGACCGTAAAATCGGCGATTACGCAGTCACGATCCGTTTTTCCGGAGTCGCTGTCGAGACCGGTCGGAAGATCAACCGCAAACACATAGACGCTCTTATTTGTCCGCAACTGATTGATGGAACGGCACGCGGCGCGTATCGGTTCCCGCAGCGGCGGCCTAGCGCCAACCCCGAGCAGGCCATCAAGAATAATCAACGGAGGAGCAGTGCCCGCGTAGTCCTCTGCCGCAATTATTTCCTGCGCGGCGGACAACTCGTTAGGGACGTCCGCCGCAAGTTCGACAAGAGTGACGTTGACATCGGTGCTGCCACCGAGGGATGGCGTGACACCCAAAATCTCAGGTGGTCTGCGACTCAGGCCTTCGAGCTTCTTGCGCGTGAGTTCGCTGCAATCGTCCTTCTTGAAGGCAAGGCGGATTTCGATTTTCCACCCAAGGCCCCGTAAGCATTGCGCCGCCACCAGGGCATCGCCCGCGTTATGGCCTTTTCCAGCGAAGACAATGCACTTGCCAGGCTTCGGGAAAAATTTGGTGACTGCCTGGGCGACTCCGGCGCCTGCCTGATCCATTAGTGCTTCGACTTGTACTCCCCTCGCGAATGCAGCTTGTTCTGCGGCACGCATGTGCGCCGAAGTCAAAATCGGCATATTCAAATCAGCCCTCCCGATCTATCGAGCCAGAGCGTGCTTCTGATCCAGCCGGTTTCGATGAGCTTTTCTTCTTTCGCGCGCCTTTTTTTTGTGAACGCTTGGAACGGCGATGTTCAGACTTCGCCACCTTGGTTTGATCGACGTACGAGGCGCTGCCAACGATATTTCGCCCGCGGACTCCTGCTGCAATTTCTTCTGCGAGTTTTTGGCGGTAAGAAGCACTCCCGGCGTACGCAGCTTCGGTTGGGTTGGTGAGGAAACCGCATTCCACGAGCACTGCCGGAATATTTGTCTTTCGCAACACGTAGAAACCACGGCGGCGCACTCCGCGATTGGACGAAGGTGCGCCACCGGCGACATAGGAATGTATGGCTGAGGCGAGCTGCAAGCTGTCGCGGCTGTAAAAATAAGTTTCTATGCCGCCCGCGCCGCTCCGTTGTGTTGCGTTGAAATGAATACATACGAAGATGGCGTTGCGATAGGAGTTGGCGATTGCAACACGCGTTGGCAACGAAACAAAAACGTCGCTATCCCGACTCATCACTATGCGATAGCCGCTAGCTGCCAGAACATTTCTGAGGCGCTGCGCCACGTCGAGTGTCATATCCTTCTCCGCGATCCTCTGGCCCGGAATCCCGCCGCGGTCGTGGCCCCCATGTCCCGCATCGATCACTACAGTGGTGAGCGAGCCGCTGCTTTCAGACGTGCGGCTGGTCCGCGCTGCGTAGGAACTGCCGCACGCCAGAAGTGCGATTAGCAAATTCAGACCAAGCAAACGGAGTCGGCAAAAATTTCTTGGCATCACTGGTCGTCTTTAGGCAAGTCGGGCGGGCGACCGGAAAGTTTCGGTGCGGTGCTGCGCGAGCTTTGCGCAGGGGTCTCGATCACGCCGCCGCGCACTGCTACTTCGCCGTTTGTGGAATGGACGAGGCGAGGCCGGGTTTTAGTTTCCATGAATGAAGAATGCGTCAGCAGTTCGCCATTCAAGCCGATTCGGGAATACGACCAGGCACGCGGCGCCGCACAATGCAAAACATGCAATTGATTGGCGCGATCGATTTCCGCTTGCGGTTGCTCGAAAGAGATGGTTCGGCCTAACGAATAAGTCGCATAGACAATTCCTGTATCCTTGTCCTGCACGCGGACGTATAAGGAGGTATGGTCTGGGAAACGGTTCGTGAGTAGCGAGTACGTGCGTACCTCCCCGGACGCGGGACCGCCGGTTGGAATTCCCACTGTTTGTTGCCAGATCGGCCGCGCGTCGGTCACTTCGAAAACTCGCGTCCCAGAGTAAAAAAATTTCCCCAAGTCGGTGAAATAAACATGCGTTCGCACATGATAAGCACCGAAATCGTGCACGGGATAAAGCGAAGCGAGATCAATCTGTCGGGTGACTCTCTGTCCGGCTTCGATTTTCAAAGGTGGCTGCGCGTTTTCGGTGCTGAGCAGCGATATCGGTTGCCCTTCGCTTCCAGTTACCTCAAATCCAAGCCACGATTGTCCATCGGCGTCGTGTAGCTCGATATCGCGTCCGGCCAGATTAGTGATGGCGATTGTCACTACCACCGGTTCGTAAGCGATGTATTGCAATCGTTTGAATTTCACGTCCACCTGAATTTGTCCCTCTGCTACAGCGGTAAAAAGGAAAATACAGGCACACGGCAGAGCGCGCCTTAGCTTTGGCCAACCTATCCAGATTGCCGCGATGCTCATGCCGCTTCGCGATGGATAATGTGCAAGGGCGTCATCGTGCCGAGGTACTCTTCGAAGGAGGAAAAAGTTGCAAAAGCCGCGACGGTTCCGCCTGGATCGCTTGCAGATCATCGTCGTAATAAACCTGAATTATGTATCCCAGGTATTTCCGCCGACCGCTGTCTGCGGCAGAACCTTTGGCGCCTCGAGCTTTTTGGCCCGGCCGGACTGTTGCCGCTGCCTCAGCGAGCGACGAGTCAGATGAAGCGCCGCCTGTTTTTGCGCGGACATACTTCACAGAGAGCACCTCCGGATTGGTCTCCGTCCAATCGTGTTTCGGCGTCAGCCATTCGTAATTGACGTCGGCGTCGGTGAGCTTGATATCCTTGTCACCGACCGTGTCGTAGAATCTTACGAAGATTTTCACTTTGTCGTGATCGATGGTCGCGCCTGGCTGTTTTTTTATACCGATCTGCATAGCCAGGTTTTTCTCCGCGTCTGGATCGGGCGTCTCCGTGGTTTTGACCTGAGTGATACCCATGACCGCGCCTTCCAGGTTGCCACCAATATCCTTATGTTCTGCTGCATCAGCTGAAGAGTTTGCGACACCGGAATCCGCTGTGCCGGGAGTTGGCACGCCTAGCTTCAGGCGTTGATTGGCCAGCTCGTATGCGGCACCAGCCGACGGCCCCATTTCCTGAAGCTTGCGCCACACGTCATTCGCACGGTCGAGGAGCTGCATCGATTCATAAGTCTTGGCCATCTCCTCGAGCACAACGGTATTGTTCGGTTCGCTGTCCAGCGCTTCTTGCAAGCGCGCCAGGGCGTTTGTCGTATCGCCCCGATCGCGCAGCTCGATGCCTTCGCGCAGCAACTGATCAACAAGCGACGGAGAAAGGGCGGGGACCGTCGCCGGTGAAACTGCCGGCTGCGCCGGTGCTGGCGCAGGTGTTTGCGCGGAAACAGATGGAGCCGCAGGGCGTGCCACATTCGCTGCGACCGCCTGTGCCGAGATTCGGGCAGCGCGGGCCCTACCGACATAATAGGAGGTTGCGAGAAAGATCTCTGCCACCGCCAGAATTACAATCAGGCCGAGCCCGATGTGGAAGCTGGGATCGACCTGGATAGCGCGTGAGAGAAGAGTCCGCATAGCGCAATGAACCCACTTCTGTAACCGCGCTCTTGCCAGCCTGTCAACTGGGCTTCCACCGCGTTGCACTATTGAAGAGTTGAAGCGTTGAAACGGAGGCGCCTTAAGGAGTGACGGCTTTCCAGCCGTCATGTTTCTGCGACGGCTGCCCCAAGCCGTCGTTCCTTGTGAACGCTTCAACGCTTTAACGAATCACGGCGCGCTAGCGTGAAATATCGTCCTGGCTCAGTATTTTGAATCCCTCGCCGATCAGCACCGAGGACGCGCATTCTGTGTCGTCTACGTGCAACGCGATCGCGGCAAAACCTCGCGGGCGGATCAGCAGGGGATAAGCGAAATGAACGTTCACCTCCGCCATCACCAATGCAGCAAGCAGTTTCGCCAGCCGAGTGGCGACTTCTCGCAACTCCACCACCACCACTTCGCTAACGCCAAAGGGAACATTTTTTTCCCGGAACAAATTCTCCACGCGCGCCGGATCGCTGGCGATTATCCGCGCAATGGCCGAGTCGGTGGATTCCGATACGCTCAAGGCCACGACGTGGGTGTTCTGCGTGTTGAGCAACTTCACAATTTCCAACATCGCCCCGACCTTGTTGGGCAGGAAGACGGAGAACTGCTTCACCAGCGGCCCTTCCATCTTCGAAGTTGTTTCCGGCAAATTAACGGTCATTTGAATGGCAGCGCCGCGACGGAACTTCCCATAGGCGCGTCAGACGCACTATCTCATTCCCGGTATTTCGTTGGCAAACTTAATATCGCACTAACGCTTCAGCGCGTTATTGAAGCTGTTCATTGCCGGCGACGTCAATATAATGCCGGAGTGATTGCAGGAGCGCATTTTCTTCTCTACAGCAAAGATCCGGAAGCGGATCGTGCGTTCTTTAAAACCGTGCTGGAATTCCCGTCGACCGATCTTGGCGATGGCTGGCTTCTATTTGCGTTGCTGCCTGCGGAGCTGGCCGTTCATCCCAGTGACACCGACTTTGTGCAAATGCATGCGGAACATCCAATGCTGGGGGCTGTGCTCAATCTAATGTGTGACGATTTACGCAGCGTGATTGCCCGGCTGAAAAATAAAGGCGTTGTGTGCTCGAGTCCGGTGGAACCCGAGTGGGGAACCAGCACGAGTTTTCGAGCGGAGGCGAGATCGGCCCTTATCAACCAACTCATCCGACAATGATTGAAATGCATTCGACCTGACAGAGCCGAGTTTCGCACGTTCACAAAGGCCTTACGTTCGCTCTCCGACGATGGAAGAAGAAAATGAGCTGATCGCGCTGCGGCGCAAAAAACTCGATGCCCTCCGCGCGAAAGGTGTCGAGCCGTTCGGTTCTGCTTTTGACGTAAGCGGATCGATTGCGGAGGTGCGCGAGCAAT
>QHNK01000166.1 GCA_003218415.1 Verrucomicrobiota bacterium
AAAATCCGGCATCTGAGCTCGGCACTTGCCGGACTAAGAGAACTTCCCAGAGTAAAGGAAGTGCGGCAGTGCGGATTTATTGCTGGAGTAGAGATGCAAGACTCTCCGGAGATCGCGCGACCCGGTATCGCCGCAGCCGTTTGCCTCGAAGCACGACGCCACAGCCTTCTGACCAGACCAATTTGGAATGTAGTTGTTCTGATGCCGCCCTTGTGCATCACAATAGCTGAGCTAACCAGAGCCGTGGAAGCCCTCCGCGCGTCGATCATCAAGGTCTGGCGGTGCAGCGATATCTCCGCGAGGAAAGATGCCGAAGAAATTACGGCTTGATCAACTTCTTGTGCGAAAAGGGTTGTTCGCAAGCCGCGAGCAAGCGCGACGGGCAATAATGGCTGGCGACGTGATGGTCGGCACTCGGATTGTGCCGAAGCCATCAGAGCTTCTCGAGGAACACGCGGCGATTACGGTGAAGCCGACACGAAAATACGTCGGCCGCGGCGCGCTAAAGTTGGAGGCCGCTCTCGATCATTTTCAGATCGATGTACGCAGGAAGACGGCACTGGATATTGGTGCCTCAACCGGCGGGTTTACCGACTGCATGTTGCAACGCGGCGCCGAAAAAGTTTATGCGGTTGACGTTGGCCACGGGCAATTGGATTGGAAGCTCCGCAACGATCCACGCGTGATTGTTCTCGAAAAAGTCAATGCACGGTTTCTCTCGCACGAGCACATTCCGGAAGTTGTCGATCTTTGTGTGATTGATGTTTCCTTTATTTCGCTGACTTTAATCCTGCCGAACGCGTTCGACTTGATAACCCCAGCTGGAATGATTCTCGCCTTGATCAAACCGCAGTTCGAGTTGCAACGCTCGGAGGTGGGAAGAGGCGGAATTATTCGCGATCCGGGCTTGCACCGAAACGCACAGGACAAGATTGTCGCCTTTGTGACGCATCTGGGCCACGTGGTGACCGGAATTGTCCCGTCTGCTATTACAGGAGCGGACGGAAATCAGGAATTTTTTGCATGCATGCGAAAACGATCGGCTTAATAGCCCACACGGGGAAACCAGGCGTTGCTGAGCTAATCAGCGCAATTGCCCAGGAGTTCGACCATTTTTCAATTTCGACGCTGTTTGAAAAGGAAACGGCTGAAATTGCCGGAAAGAAATCGGGGCTCTCATTGGCCGAATTGGGAGCAGCAGCCGACCTCCTCGTGGTAGCTGGGGGCGACGGAACGATTCTGCACGTCGTTGGGCAACTTGGTGAGATCATTAAGCCAATCTTCGGTATCAACGTCGGTTCGCTCGGCTTTCTGACCTGCGCCAGTTCTTCGACCTATCGCGAGGCGGTGGAATGCATCGCGAGGGACCGGATTAATTTTAGTCAGCGGGCGCTACTCGAGGCACGAGTTCATCTGGGCGATAAAAGAACGGGCAAAATGATCGCGCTGAACGATGCCGTGTTAAGCCGCGGGGAAGTTTCGCGCCTGGTTCTGTTGCGCACAAGAGTCAACGGCGAACCGCTCACTGAGTTCAACGCCGACGGTTTAATTGTTGCGACGCCGACCGGTTCGACGGCTTACTCGTTATCAGCTGGCGGACCAATTCTCGATCCTGAGTCCGGCGTTTTCGTAATCACGCCGATTTGCCCGCATGTTCTCACGAACCGATCGATCATTGTTGCGGAAGGATCCATAATCGACATCGAAGCGAGCGATCCCGATTATCCGGTCTTTCTGACGCTGGATGGGCGCACGCCCATCCATGTCGAGCGAGGATCAACAGTCACAATTCGCAAAGCAAAGAGAACGCTTCCGCTGGCGTCGCTGCCCGAAGCCTCATTCTTCAGCGTAGTCCGGCAGAAATTAAAATGGAGCGGGAGTAACGTCTGAGCGGTAACAACTTGTCGTTCGAAGGCAAAACACGTCCTTGAGTTGTCGGCACAAAACCTGTATTTTAGTGAACTATGCTCCCGAAATCACTCGTTCTTAGCTTGGTTGGCTCACTGCTTGTAACCTTCACCGGCTGGGCTGCTGGCGCGTCGGCTCTTGAAGGGATCGTGAAAGACCCCACTGGCCGCCCAATCAAAGGCGCCGATGTCCGGATTGAAGCGAAGAATTCTTCCAAAATTGTTAAGACCGATGCCAACGGCCATTACGTCGCCGATGGCTTGGTAGTTGGCACCTATAAGGTGACCCTGGTTGTGAATGGGCAAGTCAAAGCAGCGATCCTCGACGCCAAGACACAGTTGAATAAAGCCACCCAACTCAACTTCGGTCTAACTGGAAAGACGGCGTCGGTTAAGAAACACACGCACATGGTTTGGATTCCCCCTGATATTAATACGCGTATCGGCGCTGGTCGCTGGGTTGAGGTGGATGATAACGGTGATATCGTCGACAACACCGGATTTAATAACGTCGAGAAAACCCGTGGGCCTGCCGTGCAAGAGATGCAAATCAGGGTAAGCGGCGCTCACTGATTCTTTTTTCTTTGTGTGCTTCCTTCGGACCTGATAGTCAGTATTGGCCATGAATCTTGTAAGCATGCCCGATGGCCGCGTCATAAATCTTGATCACCTCACGTACGCAGAGCGCACAGGCGAGTACGTGGTCTTGCATTTCACTGGTGGGGGTGATGCTGGGTCAGGGTCGATTATCAGGCTTAAGCAAAGCGAAGGTGCAAGGCGGGTTTGGGCGTATCTGGCCGAAAAACGAACGGCGACGATCGGGCCGGCTAGTTAAGGGGACTGGTCCGAGGTTTCTGCTTCCTAGATAGGCGGGATCGGTGTCGCCAATTTCATATGACATATAATATTTTTCGGAATTTTGCGAGTCGGGAAGTAGTGCCCGTAATTTGGCAGGAAAAACACTAC
>QHNK01000052.1 GCA_003218415.1 Verrucomicrobiota bacterium
CCACTGGCCAAGACCAATGATCTTTAATGCAACTGTCCGGTTAAGACTTTTTTGCCGGGCACGAAAGACGACGCCCTGACCGCCGCGCCCGATTTCTTCCAGCAACTCGTAATCGCCCAACTCTCCCAGCACCTTTGCGATGTGCGTTGTTGTTTTGCTGTCTGGCGAAGCATGCGCATTATTGGTTTGAACGTTTTCAGCAGAGCCGCCGCCATCCGCCTTCGCCGAGGCTACGGCGGACAAGTCGCCAGCGGCTACAGGATCCGCAAAGATCCCGAGCGCTGTTTCCAGCGCGCACGCCGTGCAAAGCCCTCTCGGCGCATCGGAAAAGATTTTCGCGCCGCACTTTCGACAGACTCTAATGACTTTGATCATAGCCGCAGATTCACTCGAGCAGTCTCCCTTTTGTACTGCGTAAAATTTTGGCAGATATTACGCCCGGAGCACCGCGATCAGTTGGCGCAGCTCGTCGTCGACGTCACCGGGAGTAGCGACCGTGTGAGCAATTTCCTGCCGCAATAACTTTTGATAGCGCTGCCGAAATCGGTGAAACGCTTGCGCGATGGCATTTTCGGTCATGCCAAATTGCGCGGCAATTTCCGCGCGCGACGGCGCTCCCGGTTCATCTGTTAGCAATTGCGTTAGCGAATCAAACAACGCGGCGTTAGCTGCTGCTGCGTATTCATCCTTCAAGAGGTTGAGAGCGTGGTCCAGCACTGTCGCAGCCCAGCGGCGTTCGTAAATCCGCTCTGCGGTAAGCGGGTCGGCTGGCTCCATATCCATCCACTCGTCGGAACGTAGTGCTTCCAACGGAATGAGCCGCTCTCCTTTTCCGCGTTTGATCGCCATCGCGCGGCGCCGTTCGTCAGCAAGAAAGTGCTTCAGGGCCGAGAGCAGATAAGAACGCAGTCGCCCCTTTTCCTTGCGGACAGCACTGAGGTCTCTGCGCTCCAAGAATAGCGCAAAAAAACCCTGGGTCAGATCCTCGGCCTCTTGTTGCCCAAAACCTTGTCGCCGCAGAAAGCCATAAATCGGTCGCCAATAGGTGCGACAAAGTTTTTCGAGCGCTTCCTGTGCCGCAGGTGAGTCGCCTTGCGCCTCCAGCACGACGCTCCAGTGCGTCGTGGCGAAGGCGACTGCCCCATTTGGGGCCCTCAAGCCCGTCGCACCCAATGAAGTCCCTTCATCATCGGCAGACACACTGCAATCGAAGTAAAAACTCGCGACAAAATCAAGCCTGTAGTGTCCCGGGCGGTGTTCTCCTTGTCATCGCGCGAGAGATGCGTGAAAATTGACGCTCCGTGGCTCTGCGACTGCCAAAACAAGATTATCAGGACATCGAACGCATCGTTGAGTTCGATTTTGTGCGCGCGACCGAAGCGGCCGCGCTCAATTCGTTGCGCTGGCTCGGGCGCGGCGATAAGGAAGCAGCGGACGCAGCCGCCTCCGACGCCATACGCGGCATGTTCGATCTAATGAACATTTGCGGCGAGGTCGTCATCGGCGAAGGCATCAAGGACGAGGCACCGGGCATTTTCAAAGGCGAACAACTCGGCACGTGGGTTCCCGGTTCGCCGCAGTTTGATATCGCCATCGATCCGATCGACGGGACGACCAACATTTCCAAGGGCGCGCCAAACTCCATCAGTTGCATCGCCGCGGCCAGTCCCGAGAAAGGCGTGAAGGTGGCGCTGCGCGATGTGCCTTCGTTTTACATGTCGAAGCTGGCTTATGGGCCGCGGGTAATCGAATACATGAAGAAACGCGGCGATTCGCTCCACCTCGAGATGCCGATCGCCGAGGTGCTGGGGATCGTGGCGCGCGCGGTGGACAAGCGCGTCCAGGATGTCGCGGTGATGATGCTCGACAGGCCGCGCCACAAGGAAATTGTCGAACAAATTCGCGCGGCTGGCGCGTCATTGCGCATGATCGGCGATGGCGACATCGCGGCAGCCATCGCACCGTCGTTGTCCGACTCGGACGTGGATCTTTACATGGGCATCGGCGGTTCGCCGGAAGCGGTGCTGGCAGCGGCGGGAATCAAATGTCTCGGCGGCGACATGCAGTGCAAAATGTGGCCGCGCGATGAGAAGGAGCGAAAAAAATTAATCGCCGACGGCTACGAAAAAGATCTCGACCGAGTCTATTCGGCGGACGATTTGGCCAACGGGCAAAACATTATTTTCTGCGCGACCGGGATCAGCGACAGCGCGCTGCTGCGCGGCATCCGCGCGCACGGTGGCGTCACAGCAGTAACGCATTCAATCCTGATGCGAGCGAAGAGCAAGACGGTCCGTTTCATTCGAGCCCGACATAATCTACAGACGAAAACAATCCGGCTCCGCTCCGATAATCGCGAACATATCATTTGACGTACTTCTCCTTAATTACAGCAGCCGTTGCGCTCGGAACTGAAGTTCTGGTTTTCATGTCGCTCATGGAAATGGCTCCATTCGGTAAAGGTGGCAGCGATATTATTTGGGGGTTGCCGTTCTTTGGATTGATCGTTTTTGCGCTCGCGACTTCTGGGTTCTTCGCAGCACTCAGCGTCAGACGTAGACCAACATCAGCGGGGAAATTGGCTACGGCGGGATTCTTGTTGAACGGTCTCAGCCTGGTAATTCCAATTTTAGTGTTCGTTTTAGCAGTTGCTCGCCTCCTGATTTCGGCTGGCGGCGTAACGAATCGCTGAACCAGACGTTAGGCGTCTCTTGGCCGTATGCAGAATTTTGCGAGTGCGGTGATTGTTTTTTCCATCGGCAGGCCGACGACGTTTGTGAATGAGCCTTCGATTTTCGCGCCGCTTCCCTTCGCGGCGTAAGCACCGGCCTTATCTAGCGGATCGATTTTCGCCAGGTACTTTTTGATCGTTGCGTCGCTCACGCGGTGAAAACGGACACGCGAAATGTCATGAAAAACTGCCATTTTCCCCGATGTCTGATGATAAATTAGAACGGCCGAACAAACCCCGTGAGTTCGTCCGCTCAGGCGCCGGAGCATCTGGGCCGCCTCGTTTAAATCAGCAGGCTTGCCGATGATTTCATTCTCCAGCGCAACGAGCGTGTCGGCTGCGAGCACAACGGCATCGGGCCTTGTTTGCGCGACGGACATTCCTTTGCGAATGGCATTCCAGAGCGTGAGCTCGCGTAACGTAAGAGCGACATCAAATTTTTCCGTGAGCCGCGGCGGTGCGATTTCGAATTCAAATCCACTGTCGAACAGCAACGCAGCCCGCCTTGGTGAACTGGATGCCAGCACAAACGAAGGCATGGCTACAAACTCTAAAAGCAGCCGCGCCGGGTGCAACCATCGCGGCTGTACAGGCGACACGTCTGCCGCTACAGAAACCGTGAAGCGCGTTTCAACTCAGACTGATGCTACCGGCCGGGGGACACAGCTGGAGCCGTGTTTTTATTAAAGATATCTGGCAGCTTCGTTTCTTTAAAATCAGCAGGTACCGTAAACTGGTTGTCGGCAATCGAGTCGAGGCCTACACCGGTGATCGTGCTGATAATTTCCGTAGGATGGCCCGAGGCGTCGGCCCCATGCCCGCCTGCCAGGTTTTCCGTGGCGACGATCATTCGCATTCGGATCGGTAACCCAGGGAAATCGCGAAAGTCTGGCATTTTCGTATTCGCCGCGTCCCAAAACTCAGATTTAATCGACTGGAGCTGCGTCAGGACTGCCGCGCCGTTCGGGTAGTTCGGCGCGATCCAGTAAGTCGCCTTAAAATCCGGTCCATCGTAGGTGTATTGCTCGGTATCATAACCATTGATTGTTTCCCTCTGCCCCGTGGGTGTAAGTCTGGGCTTTTCCGAGCCTGCTTGCTTGCTGTTGAACTTGTTTAACATATCAGCGATCGCTCTCATTTTGTCCGGTGAAATGCGGACGACCGTCTTTTGGTCGTTCAACAGATTGATCAACTCGCCGGTTCGTCCATCGAAGATTACGCTGATTTGCGAAGAAGCATCAATGCGCGCTCTGTCGCCTTTGACCTTAATGGTCATATTAGTAGCGGCAGCGATCGCGTTGGGGGTAGTCTGCACTTTTTGACCCTGGCTCGCGGGTTGCACTGTCGTGGAATAGACGATCGTGAGATCTGCTCGGATTGGAAGGATGACGCAAACGCTCAGAGCGAGCGAATAGAATGCGATTTTCATGTTACCAAGACAATTTTACTGGCTGCTGCTAGCCGGGAGTGTTACGCCTGCTTCTGCGTCTTCAGCAGCTTGATCGCGTCGCGTAGCTCAGCAGCGCGCTCGTAAAGTTCCTTTGCAATCGCAGTTTCCATCTCGCGCTGCATGATCTCCAGCTTCGAAAGCGGGCGCTTCGCCTTCACTTCTTCGAGCCATTCGTCGAGAAACGCGATCTCCGAGCTTTTCGACACCAACTCCGGAAAATTGGACTGCTGCAGGAAGTCCACAATCGCCTCGCGACCGCGCTCAATCTCGGCTATGGCCTCGGCAAATTTTCCCTGGCCGAGAAGAATGGATGCCTTGGCGCGCGTATTCATCATGAGCACGTAAGGCCGGAACTGCTGCAGGCTCCAGGAAAACTCCTCCCGGTCGGTGTGCTCGGCGACGAACGTGAAAAGGTCGAGATTGCGTTGCGTATCGCGCACGACCCCTTCGAAATCGTTGATCTGAAACAGGCTCAGATAACGATGATAATACTGGATGCCTTCCTGTTGAAGTTCCGCGCATTGCTCAGGCGTAAGCTCGTAAGTCTCGCCCTTACCCTCGGCCCGGGCCGCCCGCTTTTGATAATATTCTAGAAGAGATTCGCAATTGTGCGGACGCCTGCCATCCGGTCGCCCGGTCAATTCCATTTGTAACACGCCGAGATCGACTCGCAGTTGCAATTTCTCGCGGCCATCCAGGCCGGCGACCTTGCGCACTTTGATGCTGCCGTTCTCGTGCGGCCAATCTTTCAGGATGCTGTTTAAGTCCAGGCTCATGGCAAAAGAAACATCCAGCATTTAACCTTCGCTTGTCAATAACGTCGCGGTCGGGCACGGCTTCCCAACTTTTCACTAGTCACTATTCACTCCTCACTTAGCTTTGACTCGTGGAAGACTCAATCGACTCGTTTATCCGTTTCCTCGCAGTCGAGCGCGGTCTTTCTGAAAATTACCAGCTCTCCACGCAAAGGTCGCTGAGCGAATTCGCACAATGGTGTGCCACCAATAAAAAAATCAATAATCCGCGCGCTGTGACTCTACCGATGATCAGCGAATATCTTGCTGATCGCAAACGCACGGGCCTTTCCGCCTCTTCGATCAAGCTCATCGTGGTTGCATTGAAGATTTTTTTCCGGTTTTTGGCAGGTAAACAAATAATTGAACGAGACCCAGCCGAGGCGTTGGCGCTCCCGCGCATCGAGCGCTATCTCCCGGAAACGCTCAACGAATTGCAAGTGGAGCAATTCCTCGAAAAGATCGACACGAAAGCTGTTCACGGCTTGCGCGATCGCGCGATGATCGAGTTGCTTTACGCTAGCGGCTTGCGCATTTCCGAGCTGGCAAATGCGCGCTTGGAGAATTTCAATTTCGAAGAGCGTGTTGTGCGTGTGACTGGAAAAGGGAACAAGACCCGCCTGGTGCCAGTGGGTCGAAAAGCGTGCGAAGCGCTGGCAGCCTATCTCTCGGCGGAGCGGCCGAAACTTGTGAAACGGCGTAGCAGCAGCGAGATTTTTCTTTCCCAGCGCGGCACTAAATTAACCACAGCGCGTATCTGGCAAATCGTAAAAAAGCACGCGCGCCGCGCGGGGCTGGGGAAAAATGTTTACCCACACCTTCTCCGGCACAGTTTCGCGACACATCTGCTCGGGAACGGCGCCGATCTGCGGATCATCCAGGAAATGCTGGGCCACGCCGATATTTCCACTACGCAAGTCTATACGCATGTCGATCAACAGCGGCTTAAAGCTGTGCATCGGCAATTTCATCCGCGGGCGTGATTTTCGTTTCTGTGGCAGCCGCCGTGTCAGCTGCATAAGACTTTGGAGCTGCGATTATTTAATTTTCGCAACGAGACGCCTGCCGCTACAGTTTCGCCTCCATGAGACGTCTGATCTTCGTAATCATCGCGCTCGCCGTCGCGGTATTCGCTGGTTGGTACTACTGGAAGGTTTCCCTACAGATTTCGAGTGCTCCGGTAAGCACGCTTTTGCCTCAAGGAACAATTTTTCTGGCGCATCTGCCGGACTTTAATCGAACCCGCGATGATTGGCATCACTGCGATATTTATCAGCTGTATCGCGAACCGGCGGTGCAGGATTTTTTGCGTCCCGCACTTGCGGGACTGAGCAACCTTCCGAAGACAAATGCGGCTTCTCACACGCTGCAGGAGATCGAGCAACTCGATCCGAAGCACGCCTTTTTTGCTCTGACCACTCTGGATAACAACAACCCAAGATTCGTAGGCGGCTTCCGTTTTCGTGGCAGCGAAGAAGAGGCGGAGCGAGTCATCAGCAGATGGCGCTCGACATTTCAGGAACAAACTCCGGGCGCGAAACGCGAGAAGCTGCAATATCAGCGCCACGAAATCGAGCTGGTCACGGCGCCTCCGTTTACTCTCGCGACGACCTATGATCGTCCATGGTTTTTTGCAGCGACGGACCTGACGGGATTAAAGGCACTGCTCGACCGCGCAGATCATCGCGCTAAAAATCCAGAAGGCACACTCGACGACGACGGAGCATATCGCGCAGCCGTCGCGCACCGGCCCTCCAATTACGCGGCATTCTTTTATTTGCAGCCAAAGATATTTTCCGATCGGCTTGCGGCGCTGCGCGCTACTGTTCGATCAAGCCCAGCTCCGGGCGAATCAACGATGCTCGAGAAAATGCGCTGCATCGCCGGTTCGACGCGGTTCGAGAACGGGAAAATACACGACGTGTTTTTTCTCGGGATGCCAAGGCTAGAGCGCGGTATCACGCTCACCCGGTCTTCCGTCTCGCTCGGGACGAAAGAGACGTTCTTTTATCTGTCGATGCTTCTCAATCTCGGGGAGAGAATCGACATCCTAAACCAGGCGGCGGCCTTTGCTGGCGCCAAAATTTTTCAGGCGCTTGCCGATAGCGGGGTGGCCGCTGATGATTGGAAAGCTGCATTTGGACTCGAGCTGGGATCGCTTGCGGCCTGGCCCTCCAGCGCGCAGTGGCCGTCTTTGCTTCTGACGTTGCCGGTGATGGACGCGGCCAAAGCCGGCAAGATCGTGGAGACCCTTATTGGTGCCGATGCAAACGCGACTTGGACGCACGCCGAGAAGGACGGCATCCGCTATTTCTCGAAGCAGTCGGCTGCGAGTCTCGTCGCGATCACTCCAACGATCGGCTTATCCGATCGGATTCTTATCGCCGGCTTTAACCCAGTCTCGGTGGAAGAGGCCATGAAACGCAGCGGGGCCGCCTCGTCCGAGCTTTCGGGTTCCCAAACTTACAAAGCTGCCTCGCGGTTGCTGCCGGCGCCGACGAATTTTTTTGCCTACGTCGATACGGGACTGTTGTATTCCCGACTCGACGCTTCGCTTCGTCCAATGTTGTTAATGGCTGCGGCTTTCATGCCGGCAGTGGCTGGTTCGGTCGATCCTACCAAGGTGCCATCGCCGGAGATCATTACGAAGCACTTGAGCCCTATCGTCTCCTCGCAAAGATATGATCGCGACGGCTATGTGGCCGAATCAGTTGGACCAATTACGCTGGATCAATCGGCAATCGGCCTTGCTATTCTTAGCGGCCTCGGCGCGGGTGCACGACAAAAGGCTGGTGGGGGTGTGACCGGCTGGGGTTCCACCGCTACAGCCACGCCGCGACCTACACCCAGCCCATCTCCTACGCCATAGGTAGGGAGCCTGTCGCGCCATTTCGGCACTGTATATTCTGCCGGAAAGAAAGGGGAAGAAAACTGCTGCAACCTATGGAAAACGTGCTATCTTTTTCGCCTTATGGCTATTCTAAAGAAAAATGCATTCTCCCGTCGTGTTCCTGACCTGGTAACTGAGGAGCTGGTTGCTGTCCTCTCCCGACGCTCTTCCTTTGAGTTTAAGCAGCTTTTCGATATTGTGCACGAGAATCTTCGGGCCCGGAACGCTGCAAGCGGCGGCGAAGAAATGCTGCGACTGCGAGCTTACGAGAAACTACAGAATCTCGTTGCACGGGGCGCGGTCAGGAAAAATGGCAAGAAGTACAAGGGCTTGCCGTCGGCTTTGGCCAATGCCATTGCCCAGCAGAATGGTCATCTCGCCGGGGTAAGATAGGCCACCTTTCACAACGGATTGGCTTCAGGCCAGACTCCCGGAATGCTGCGCGAATATTTGCCGGTCCTCCTGCAAATCCTCGTCGCAATGCTGTTTGCGGTTTCCGCGCTGCTCGTCAGCGTATTGGTGGGCAAGCGCGGAACACGCACCAAAGCCAAAGATTTACCCTACGAGTGCGGGATGATCCCGCAGGGGGAACGGCTACCGCGCTTCAGCGTGAAGTTCTATCTGGTGGCGATGCTTTTTATCCTTTTCGATCTCGAGATCGTGTTCATGTATCCGTGGGCGGTCGTTTACCGTGATGCGATCAAACAGAGCAGCGTCATTTTTTGGAGCATGCTCAGCTTCATCACGATCCTGATGGTGGGCTACGCTTACGCCCTCAAGAAGGGCGCACTCGATTTCAGAAAGTAATCAGCGTCCTCTGAGTTCTCCCGCGGCTCCCCGGCTTCTGCCGCTCACTTTCCTGTTGAGCGCGCTTCTTTGGGTGTTTGTCACAACAGGAGGGCGCCAGATTTTCGTTAAGGAGGTGCTCGGCGACGCTTATGATTCGCAGGCGGAACATTTTCTGTGCGGCAACGTAGACGTCGATGTGGAGGCGATCGGCCATGAAGCAATGATCGTGAACGGTCACGCGCGTATGTACTTTGGTCCGTTCCCAGCGCTCCTGCGTATTCCACTGAATTTCGTTTACCCAGCGGGACATGGGAAATGGTCGCGGATTTCAGGATTTTGCGCGGGAGTCATCGCGCTGTTCGCCTTTGCCGGCCTGGTGCGCACCGCCTTATATTCTTCCCCGCTTTCATCGCGCGCGCGCAACTGGCTGGGCAACGCGTGCGTACTCGGCTTCGCGTTCGGCTCACCGTTGCTTTTGCTGCTAGGGAATCTGTCCATCTACGACGAAGCCATCATCTGGGGACTGGCCTTATCGCTCGGCGCGATCTTCTTCGCTTTCCGCTCGCGACAGGCCGAGGGCAGCGCCCTGACAGGTGCACTGCTGGGATTCTCGTTTTGTGCTGGCGGCGCTCTACTCTCCCGAGTGACGTTTGGCGCGCCTTTTATCTGTATCGCGCCATTTCTTGCTCTCGGATTACCGCGCGAGAATCGAGTAACTAATCTCACGACCCTGGTTCTCCCGCTTGGCGCCGCGCTCACTTTTTTCATTTGGCTTAGCTACGCAAAATTCGGCAGCCTCAGCGGAGTGAACTTCGACTACTACATCAACCCGGTTCATAGCGAATTTGCCCACAAATTTGGCGTGTTCAGCCCGCGCCGAATCCTCAACAGCTTCGCTGACTACTTCAGCCTTCGTTTTCCATCCCTTCATCGAGAGCCGCCATTCTTAGGGGCAGATCGCCATTTCTATGATCATCCCTTTCTCTATTCGAACGACTTTAGCGAAGTCTATCTTCCTCTCCCATGGTGTTCTGGCTGGCTTGTTTTCGGTGCCATAATGGGACTCATATGTCTTGTTCGACGCAATGGTGCCGACGCATTCGAGCGGGGCGCGGCTGTGGCTCTCTTTGCCCAATTTCTTTGCATCCTATCATATTTTTTGCTCGCCCAACGTTACGCCGCTGATCTCTATCCTTTCCTGACCTTCTGTCTCATTATCTTTCTCCGTTCGGGCGGGCCGGCCTTAGTCCGGTCACGCCATGTGATAATCGGACTCGTCGGTCTCTCGATCGCCGTGAACTCGCTTGCAACTGTTTCCTGGTTGATCGGTCCTGACCAAAACGTCCCGCCCGAGACTAGAGCTGCTTGGGAAAAACTGTTGGGGCGACATTCAGTTGAAAAGTGAAAGTGAGAATCCCGATGGCTCACGAAAGGCGTGACACTACCCGTCAATTTTGGATCGCAGCAGTCGTGTCGCTGTCTGCGGCGCTCGCCTTTTTTTTCTCGACCAAAGCGACGCTCCACGACCTGGATTACACAAGCCAGATTGCTTCGGCCTTGCTGCGTGGCGAACTGGGCCTTCGGGAAAAGCCGCCTGATTGGCTTAATGAAATGATCCCGCAAGGTGAGAGATATTACTCAGCTTTTCCGCTCGGAGCAGTGCTTAGCATGGTTCCGATTGCTCTCCTGCAGAAAGCAGGCTTGATCGATAACTTTCCGGGACATGTCTTGGCAGCGCTCATTGCTGGTTTGTGCGTTTATTTCTTTTTTCAGCTCGCGACGGCATTCGGAGCCGATCACTCCAGCCACAAGAGTGCGTCGTTAATTCGTCGGATCTTGCTGGCGCTGTTTCCAATTTTTGGAACCTGGACGTGGTGCAATCTCGGATTCGGCGGCGCCTGGCAAATCGCTCTCGGCCTGGCTCTGATGTGCCAAACCGCAGCGCTTTATTTTTCGCTGGTGCGGCCGTCTCCCTTCGTAGCGGGAGCATTTTTCGCTCTGGCTTTTGGCAATCGAACCGAGCTACTGATCACTCTGCCTCTTTACCTTTATTTTCTGTGGCGTCAGCCAAATGGAACCACAGTTAATTGGAAGAATTTCAAGCGAGGATTTCGGGAGAACATGCCGATGCTCGCCCGATTTCTATGCGTGCCCATAATCCTCGCGCTTCTGACCGCCGCCTATAACTTTGCGCGGTTCCATTCGATTTTCGATTTTGGCTACATTCACATCCCAGAAGTGCGGGATGAACCTTGGTACGAGCACGGGCTGTTCTCGATCGATGCGATTCCGTGGAA
>QHNK01000169.1 GCA_003218415.1 Verrucomicrobiota bacterium
AGCCAGAAATCCCGTCAACGGACTTGTCGCCGATGCCGCGTTTAATTTTTCGGCTAAGCCAATCTCGCGCGCTTCGCGTCCTGCTTCGATGGCTTTCTTGAATGCTTTTGCCATGCGAACGGGATCGGACGCGATGGCGATCGCCGTGTTCACCAGGACAGCGTCGGCACCCATTTCCATCGCTTCGGCTGCGTGACTGGGCGCGCCCAGCCCAGCATCGACCACGACGGGCACTGTGGCTTGTTCGATGATGATCTCGATTTGCGGACGCGCCTCGATCCCGCGATTGCTGCCGATCGGCGAACCGAGCGGCATCACCGTCGCCGTCCCGACGTCCTGCAACCGTTTCGCCAAAACCGGATCAGCATTGATGTAGGGCAGCACCGTGAACCCTTCCTTCACCAGAATTTCCGCAGCCGCCAATGTCTCAACCGGATCTGGCAACAGGTAACGAGGGTCTGGATGAATTTCCAGCTTGATCCATTTCGGCAAGCCTGCGCTTGCAGCCAGCCGCGCGAGCCGCACAGCTTCCTCTGCGTTCCGCGCGCCGCTGGTGTTCGGCAAGAGAAGAAAACGCTTCGGATCGACAAAATCGAGAATGTTCGCAAACGGATCGTGTTTGCCGGAAATATCGGCGCGCCGCAGTGCCACAGTCACGAGCTCGGTCCCGCTGGCAATGAGCGCATCCCGCATCAACTCGTTCGACGCGAATTTCCCTGTGCCAACGATGAGGCGCGAAGTGAATTCGCGATCGGCGATCTTCAGTTTCGAGGGCTTGTCCGCCATTGGCAAAAGGATAAACGAATTCGTCCAAACGCGCGAGTTTCTCCTTGTACGAAATAACTAATCACGCCACATTCCCGACGATGGCTCAGTTTGATCTCCGCCAAGAAGATTGCGTCGAAGGAATGTCACAGTTGGCAGATGAAAGTGTCGATCTTGTCGTGACGTCTCCGCCTTACAATCTCGGGATCGGTTATGGTAAATACTCCGACCGGCAGGATCGACAATCGTATTTGCGATGGTGCCGCAAATGGGCTGCGCAGGTTCGAAGAATTCTGACATTGAACGGCTCATTTTTTCTCAACATCGGCGCTGCGCCATCGAACCCAATGTTGCCGCATGAAATTGCAATAGGGCTGACGTCCACCTCAGGCGGATTCGTTTTGCAGAACGCGATCCACTGGATCAAATCGGTCACTATCGAGGATCGAGAAGGAGAGATGCGTTCGTACGGTCATTTCAAACCGGTCAGCTCGAAAAGATTTTTAAACGATTGCTACGAATATATTTTTCATTTCACGAAGTCGGGTCGCGTCGAAATTGATCGGCTGGCCCTCGGCGTTCCGTATCAAGACAAAACCAACATCGCGCGCTGGTCGCACACGCGCGGAAGCGATCTTCGCTGTCGCGGCAATACTTGGTTTATCCCGTATGAAACAATTCAGAGCCGAGCAAAGGAGCGACCGCACCCGGCAACGTTTCCCGTGCAATTAGCTGAATGGTGCATCAAGCTGCACGGCGTTTCGCGCATCGGGACAATGCTTGATCCGTTTCTCGGCATCGGAAATTCCGCCGTCGCGGCGCAACGTTGCGGCGTGAAGAAATTTATCGGGTTCGAAATCGACGAGACCTATCTCGCGGAAGCAAAGCGGCGGCTTGGAATAGCACGCTCACAATAGTTGATCATCTTCTTTCGTGGTGTTCGCCGACTGCTGAAATTTCTCGAGCGATTTCACCAAATTTCCCGGAAGCGGGCGCACACGATCAAAAATGCGCGCTGCCAGCGGCGGCGCTGTTGCGTACCCGCCGGCAAACATTTCCAATTTTGAATCGAGATTGTCGATGTAATGCAACGTCATCGCTTCTGGCGTCTTCGGCTCAACAGGTGAACCCAGTTCTTTCTGGCCATGGTGGGCACCAATCAAATGCAGTAAATGCAGGCGCACATCTTCCGATGATGGGGAATACCCTTTCCATACCTCTGTGTTTTCGGCGCTGAGTTTTCGCCAGAGCGAATTGACGACTTCGAGTCCGATAGAAATGTGGCCGACCAGTTCGCCGAGTTCATCGTAATCCATAACAAAGCCGGTCTCGGAGAATTGGTTTTCCCAAAGTTTGCCGGAGTCGTGAAAGAGAATTCCAGCGATCAACAGATCAAGATTCAGTTGCGGATAAAGCGGCGCGACCTCCTTCGCCACCCGCATCATTTGCGCCGTGTGTTCAACCAACCCGCCGCGACGCGAGTGATGATATTTGCGCGCCGCTGCGGCACGGCGAAAACGATCGCCCCATTCTTTTACGAATGCTTCGCATAACCCGCGCAGGCGAGGATCGGTACTGGTGTCGATGGTTTTCTCAATGAGCTCCCAGTCCGCGTTCTGTTTCGCGCGCAAATCTGCAGGGCCTAGCAATAATTCATTCTTCTCCTGGTCGGTGAGCGGGCGCACTGTCCACTTGTCTGCCTCGAGCCCATATTGCGGGTGCACCCGAAACTCGCCAGCGAGTTCGATAAAGCTTTCCGGCGTTAGACCACTGCACGTTTTATAGGCAGGATGATCGCTCCAGACCCGCAGTTTCATCTGATCGCACGGATCTGCCAGAACCAGTTCGCAGTACGGTTTCCCTTCGCGCTGCGTCTTGGCCGTGGCCGATTGCACCTGCACATGCACGCGCGCCGGCACCGCGCTCCCGCCTGTGCGGGACGCTGCCCGGCGAATCTCAGTCAGCGTTAGTAGGTTCACAGATGTTAATCTA
>QHNK01000053.1 GCA_003218415.1 Verrucomicrobiota bacterium
AACTTAATCGTGACTCGAGCATTCACGGCATTCTGGTACAATCGCCGCCGCCTGAGCACATCGACGAAGTAGCCATCGTGCGCGCGCTCGACCCGCGGAAAGACGTGGACGGATTTCATCCAGAAAATGTTGCGAAGCTCGTGCTCGACGATTCCAGCGGCTTTGTCCCGTGCACGCCGCTTGGCGTGCAACGTTTGCTTACGGAAAGTAAAATCGAAATTAACGGCGCGCACGTCGTGGTTCTTGGTCGCAGCCTGATCGTGGGCAAACCGCTGGCCCTGCTGCTCATGCAGAAAAACAAGAACGGGAACGCCACCGTAACGGTTGTGCACTCGCGCAGCCGCGACCTCGCGCATATTACCCGCTCGGCTGACATTGTTATTGCAGCAATTGGGCGAGCGGAATTTGTGAAAGCCGATCACGTGCGCGAAGGTGCCGTCGTGATCGACGTTGGCATCAATCGCGTGGAAGACACAGCGAGCGAGCGTGGTTATCGCCTGGTGGGCGATGTCGCATTTGACGAAATGTCGAAAAAGGCCAGCGCGATCACTCCAGTGCCGGGTGGCGTCGGCCCGATGACCATCGCGATGCTGATGGCAAACACTGTGAAGGCGGCAAGGCAATCGCTGTAGCCACGTGCCTGTGGCACGTCTATGGCAGACGGCCCACAGGGCCGTGGCTACAACTCTCGCGAAACAATTTTTCGCGTGAGCAGACGTACTATCGCGGGCTGAACTCGCGCGGCCTGAACAAACAATGAGCCGACATGCGGCCACAATACGGCCATGCGCGCCAGCCGATTGATCCAGAGTCTCCCGCGATACATTTCTGCGCAGGCGCGAGTGAATTCGCGCAACGCTGATTGGCGATCTTCGTCTCGAACAATCTTGGTGATCGCATCTGCCGCCAGTTCACCTGACCGCATGGCATAATAAATTCCTTCGCCTGTAAACGGCTCAACCACGCGTGCTGCATCGCCGACGAAGAGAAGATTTTCGCGCGCGCAAGGAACAGGCGAGCGCGTGAGTGGCGTGATTGTGCGCCAGGATTGATCGGAAGTGATCTCGAAATGGCGTTCGGCCCATCGGCGCAATCTCGAAATCGTGGGTGGTGTGCCTACGAGACAGAAATTCAGCTCGGTTTCATTCACCGGAGCCTGACCGGAGTAACCTTCCGGAAGAAATTGCAGGACGACGCGTCTGCCAAAATTTCGCGGCAACGGGATGTGCGCTTGGAGTGCCACGCGTTCACGCGCGGGGCGTGGCAGTAGATTGCACAATCGCGCAACGGTAGAATTTCGCCCGTCTGCGCCGACCAGCGTCCGCGCAGAGAACCTTTCGCCGGTCGCAGTTTCAATTCTCCAATCACCGCTGTAGCCGCGCCGCTGTGGGGCGTCGCGACCCGGACGAGCCACAGGCCCGTGGCTACAGTTCAATGCCGTAACCGTGGTGCCCTCGCGAACGTGCGCGCGAAGTTCGCGTGCGCGCCTTAGCAGAAGATCGTCGAATAGGCTGCGCTTCACCGACAACTCGCAATCGTCGCCGGTCGGAAGATCAACAACCACTTTCCGGCCATTGATTGCGATGAACTCGACCGACGCGAGTTTGGAATGTGGCAAATCTCGGATTCGCTGAGCGAGACTGAGACGCTCCAGGACCGGCCAGCATGATGGATTCAAGCAATCGCCACACACTTTTTCTCGCGGGAATTTTTCTCTCTCAAGAACAAGCGTCCGCAGACCTGCCAGCGCGCAAAATGCCGCGCAGCTCGATCCGGCCGGGCCGCCGCCAACGATTGCCACATCAAAAATTTCCATCGCGCGTAAATTGAACAGAAGGTAACGAAGGCAACGAAGATTTATCTTTTCGAATGCGGACTCTTTGTTTTCTTAGTTATCTTCTGTTCAAAATCGTTTTCCAGTCCGGCTTCGACACCGCTGGCGCGCGATTCAATACCAGAGCAAATTGACTTAGATGAGCTGGTCTCTCCCAATCTTCCGCATCGCCGGTATTCAATTGCGGATTCACATCACGTTCTTGCTGCTGATTGCCTGGCTGGCCTTCGGCTATTATGCGCAGGGCGGTTCCGCCGTCGCGGCGAGTCGAGTCATATTTGTTCTGCTGCTTTTTCTTTGCGTGGTGCTGCACGAATTCGGGCACGCGTTCGCGGCGAAGGCTTTCGGGATTAATACACCTGATATCACGTTGCTGCCTATCGGCGGAGTGGCGCGACTCGAACGCATGCCGGAGGAGCCGGTGCAGGAATTAATTATCGCGGTGGCCGGGCCGCTGGTGAATGTGGTAATCGCGCTCGGTTTGTTTGTGGCTGGCGGATCGCAAGCCCTGCTTAACCCCGCAACAGTCGAAGGCGGCGGTCTCATCGCGCAGTTGCTGACCATCAACATCATGCTGGTTCTTTTTAATTTGCTGCCGGCATTTCCGATGGATGGCGGGCGGGTGTTGCGAGCGCTCCTCGCCACGCGGATGAGTTATGCGCGCGCTACGCAAGTCGCCGCGACGGTCGGCCAGGGTTTTGCGTTCGTCTTTGGCTTCCTCGGACTGCTCTGGAATCCGTTCCTGATTTTCATCGCACTTTTCGTTTATATCGGCGCGTCGCAAGAAGCGGCCCTGGCGCAGATGAAAGATGTCGCCCGCCGGTTTCCTGTTTCAAGCGCAATGGTGCGCGAATTCCGCACGCTCTCTGAAAACGCCAGTCTGCAGGAAGCAGTGGACGCGTTGCTTGCGACTTCGCAGCACGATTTTCCAGTGGTAGATGAGACCGGCAGCGTTACCGGTTTATTGACGCGTAACGATCTCATTGCTGCGTTGCGCAAGAATGATCCCGACCTTCGCGTGGGCGATGTGATGCGGCGCGATATTCCAACCGTAACAACGGGCACGCGCTTTGAAGACGCGTTCCGCATCATGCAGGAATGCAATTGCCCGGCGGTGCCGGTGTTGGATCGAATGAAGCGTCTGGTCGGCTTGCTTACGCCGGAGAACGTGACCGAACTGATGATGGTGCAATCGGCCATGCCGCAGCGGCGGGGTTTGTAAGCGAGTCTAAGTGGTGTCAGCTGTAGCCACGGCCCTGTGGGCCGTCTCCATTAATCTGAAAAGCAACGCCTGGGTCGACCGGCCACAGGCCGGTGGCTTACAATACTTTCGAAAATTGCTCAGGAGCTGATGCGCATCGGCATCAGCACATAGAGAAACGGCGTCTGAATCTTTAAAACTCCCGGGCTCATCTCGTCGATGAGATCGAGAAAGACTTCGTCCTCGGTAAGTGCCCGCAGAGGCGCCATGAGAAACTCCGGATTAAAAGCGATGGAAAACTCGCGACCCTTATAGGCGACGGCGATTGATTCCTTCGCTTCGCCCACCTCCGGCGTGTTGGCGGTGATGTCGATATTGTTCTTGCTGAAATTCAATTTGATCGAGTGCGATTTATCGCTGGCCAAAAGCGATACGCGCCGCAGCGAGTTGAGAAACATTTCGCGCTCGAGTTTTATTCGCTCTTTTGCTTCGGCTGGAATGACCTGCCGGTAGTTTGGATAGTTGCCCTCGATCAATTTTGAAACGAGCAGCGTCTTGTTAAGATCGAACGCGATCTGGCCGCCGCCCATGCTCACCTTGACTTCGCCGTCATCCGTCAGCAGGCGTTGCAATTCCGTCACCGCTTTGGTCGGAATGATCAGGTCTGCTTCGTGGCTGCGCGGGAATTCCAGTTCGATCTCCGCCATGGCCAGCCGCCGCCCATCAGTTGCCACCAGCGTCAACTTGTTGTCCTTGAAACTGAATAGAACGCCGTTGAGCACGTAGCGGGTCTCGTCGGTCGATATGGCATAGGAAGTCTTGCGCAGGCCGTCGCGCAAGTCTTTCTGTCGGATCGTGACCACTTTCGCGCCCTCAAATTTCGGAAGCGGGGGAAATTCGTCCTCCGGCAACCCAAGAATTTTGAAGAAACTTTGGCCGCTCCGGATGGAGGCGGCATTCTTTCCATCGACATCGACCTGAATTTCGCTCGAAGGGAGTTCGCGAACGATGTTGAAAAGGCGGCGCGCAGGGAGAGTGGTTGCGCCCGTTTTGTCCACGTGCGCTTCGCAACTGCCGCGCACGCCGACATCGAGATCGGTCGTGGTGAGATGGATTTCATCTTCGCCAGCTTGGAGCAAAACGTTGGAAAGGATCGGAAGAGTGGTGCGAGTACTGACCACGTTTTGAACTTGTTGCAGACCTTCGAGCAGTTTTTCTTTTGTAACGCTAAATTTCATGATGAACAGAGCGCTTAAGATGTAACGCCTTGGATTTTATTCGGCAACCGCAATCTCAAGATGCTTGAGGTAGGGGCGATTGACCTCAATCGCCCGCGCGGTTCGGGTGAACCGCCCCTACCTTTGAAGCGAACTGTCGATGAATGATATCGTCTGACGAATGTTATCTTGCTCGGCCATCCGTTTCTTTACCAGTTTGCACGCGTGCAGCACGGTGCCGTGGTCGCGCCCGCCGAATGCATCTCCAATTTCATTCAAAGACGACTTGGTCAACTCGCGCGCCAGAAACATCGCCACCTGTCGCGGAAAGGCGATACTGGCCGGGCGCCGCTTGCTTGTCATGTCGGCGATGCGCACGTCAAAATGCTCAGCGACGCGCCGCTGAATTTGTTCAATCGTGATCGAATGCCGCGCTTCCTCCTGCAAAATGTCCTTCAGCAAATGCTCCACTACTTCGTTCGTAAGTTCCTTGCCGCTGAGTGACGCAAAAGAGGCCACGCGCATCAGAGCGCCCTCCAGACGGCGCACGTTTGTGCGAATGCGGGTCGCGAGGAATTGGAAAACTTCGTCGTGCAATTTGATCTGCATGCCGTGCGCCTTTTTTCGCAGGATCGCCAACCGCGTCTCGATGTCTGGCGGCTGAAGCTCCGCGGTAAGTCCCCATTCAAACCGCGAAACCAGGCGGTGCTCCAGGTTCGCGATCTCCGAAGCGGGCCGGTCGCTGGAGAGGACGATCTGTTTGTGTCCGTCAAAAAGCGTGTTGAACGTGTGAAAGAATTCCTCCTGGGAGCGCTCCTTGCCTCCGAGGAACTGGATATCGTCAATCAAAAGAAGATCAGCCTGCCGATAACGTTTCCGGAACTTGACCAGATTACTGTGCTGAATCGCGTCGATGAACTCGTTGATGAACAGTTCACTCGAGACGTATAGCACCTTCACATTTTTCTTCTTCGTCCAGACGTACTGACCAATCGCCTGCATCAGATGGGTCTTGCCAAGACCGACACCGCCGTAAACGAACAGCGGGTTATAGGTGCGCGCCGGCGCCTGCGCGACGGCAAGACTTGCGGCATGCGCAATTTCGTTGTTCGGGCCGACTACGAAAGATTCAAATGTGTTCCGTGGATTGAGTCCGGGCACGGTTGCGCCTGGCTTTGTGACACGGGTTGACTCAGGCAAAACTTCTTTTAGCGGGGCCGGATCCTCCAGAGTTTGGGGGCCAGGTCCTGACGGCGAGCAAAACCTTATAGAGCGTGGACTGCCAAATGTAGTGATGATCGCCGCCTGCAACGCCGGCATATAATTACTTTCGATCCAAAACTGGTAGATGTTGTTTGGAACAGCAAGAGTGAGCCATTTATCTTTGGCCTCGACCAACTCCACGGCAGAAAACCAGCGCTTGAAACTATCGGCGCTAATCTGCGGCTTGAGCGCAGCCGATAACCGCTGCCACAGCTGCGCACATTTCTTGTCCATAGCAGACTTGTTAACAGTGTTACACAAATGCCATACAGGCCGGCCCCGTGGGAGATCGCTGGGAAAAACCGACGTGAACTGAGCCTATTCCCCGGCGTGATCCGCCGTGGAAATGCTGAAAAAAAATGTCAAGAACGCGTGAACACGAGGGAAAACGGCCAGACGCGTGCTTCAATATTACTCTCGCTGCAAGCTGCCGCACATGCGCACTCGATCGTTCTTTCGGGGAACTTTTGATGTTGTTCATTCTCGCCGGTAAAAGTTTCTCAGAAATGTTCACAACTTATTCACATGCGCTTTGTTCCCGTCCTCGCCAGCGGGCTTGAGACTAGAAACCGGTTTCAAAATCGACAAGAAAAAAATTCAATTTATTTTTCATCGGCAGAAAAAATTTTCTTGACTAGAAAAAGGAAACGCGCGTGTCCGAGGAAAAACAAAAAGAATAATTGTTCGGGCCGATTTCGCCGCGACGGCTGGCCGCGCATCAACCAGTAATCGCCGCAAAATAGTCCGGCTGGTCGCAGTCTGCGCGGCACTCCTGAGTTGACCGAAACGGTCGGCACGCGCAATTTTCCGCCCCGCAGAGTGCCAGAGGGATCGCTCGGCGAATCAAAAATGCAGCCAATCCGCGCGGAAATGACCAGCTGGCGAGAGAAGTGTGTCAAAAATTCGAATCGGCCGGGAATACGCCGAATTCTTCTGTCCGGCCTGATCGCTTTTTTTCTTTCAGCGTCCTACGCATTTCCGCTTGATGAGTTGGTACCTCCGTTCGGCTTTCGTTGGAACGACTCGATGGCGCGTGTGGAAGCCGTGCTGCACGGCGCGAAGGCCAAAGTTACCTCGCGGGAAAAGAAACAAAGCCGTGAAGTCTGGACGGTGGAGGGCCTTCTTCATCCTGGATTAAAGCGCACGCTGTTTACCTTTAAGCAGAGGTCGCTTATCGCCGTGGAGCTACAATACGAGTACCCGGAGTGGTCGATCGAACGTTATAACCAGCGCATGGGAGAAATTCGCAAATACTTCGACGAGAAGTACGGAACGGGAAAACTGGTTTCGCGTTCTCGCGGCAACGACACGGATGTCATTCAAACGCTGGTTGGCTATCAGTGGATGGTCGGCGCGACGATGCTCGAGCTTTTTTATTTCTCCGCTCAACATGACAATCTCGTTTACCGAACCATCAGTGTTGACTACAAAGCGCTGTAGGCTCGCTCTCCGCTGGCGGTAATGCGGAAAAGATCGACATAAACGGGCCGGACGCCTTTGCTAGAGCAATGGCAGAGCGGCGGCGACATCGTGAAATTCCGTCCGAGAGCCGCGCTTCAGAGCACTTGGCGAATGAACGCACTTTTCTCGCATGGGTGCGCACGACGATTGCACTGATCAGCCTCGGCTTCGTGCTCGCGCGCCTTGGCCCATGGTTAACTGAGATTGGAACGAATGCGCCGCACCTGATCACGAAAGCCTGGCCGGTCGGCATTGGCCTCGTCGTTTTTGGAGCGCTGCTTACCCTGTTGGCAGCATGGCGCTACGATGCAGTAAACCGAGCGATTGAAGCCGGTCTCGTGAAAACCGACCGCGCATTGGTTTGGTCGGTCACCATTGCCATCACGCTCGTCTCCGGGGTGCTGACCGTTTACATCGCGCTGACACCTGCAAAATAGCCCTGCCTACTGCGGCACCGTTAAACCTTCATACGTTTCCGTCACGATATGATCGACCACGGCTTTCATGTCCTGGGTCTGTTTCCATATCGCTAATTGTCGGTCCGCGCCTGTGCCTTCGCTCATGATCCGTTCGATGTGCGTCATCTCGCGCCGCGTGCCGAACTCGTCCACCTCGCTGGCCACGAACTCCAGCAATTCGTTCAGTAAACTGCGTTCGTCCACTTCGGTTTCCCTGCCGAAATCGATCAGTTTCCCATCGATCCCATAGCGCGCAGCGCGCCAGCGGTTCTCATCCAGGAGTCGGCGCCGGTAAATCCGGAAGGTGATGTTTTGCCGCAGCAATTTGAATAGCTTCGCGATGACAGCCTGGATCAGCGCCGCGATTGCGACCGTGTCGTCCACGCGAGTTTGGGCGTCGCACACGCGCACCTCCAATGTGTCGAAGAACGGATGCAACCGAATGTCCCACCAGATTTTTTTGGCGTTATCGATACAACCAGTTTTGACCAGCAGTTTGCAGTAATCTTCGTACTCAGAAAGCGATTCAAATGAATCCGGAATACCCGTCCGGGGGAAACGTTCGAACACCTTAAGTCGATAACCTTTCAGGCCCGTGTCTTCGCCGACCCAAAACGGCGAGTTGACCGAGAGCGCGTAAAGATGCGGCAGGAAATAGCGCGCTTGATTCATCACGTGGATGGCCATTTCGCGATCGGGGATGCCCACGTGCACGTGCAAACCAAAAATGAGATTCGCACGCGCGAGCAACTGCATGTCTTCGATAATCTGCTTGTAACGTTCCCCCTCGGTGATGTGCTGGTCGCGCCAGTGCGAAAACGGATGTGTGCCAACCGACGCGATTTTGAGCCCTGCCTTGCCCGCGAGCTCGGCCAGTTTGCTGCGAAGATCAAGAACGTGTGTGCGTGCGTGCTCGATCGAATTGCAAACCTCCGTGCCGAGCTCCACCACCGACTGATGCATCTCCGGTTTGATCTGCTCTTTCAGCACGACCTTGCCGCCCTCGAGGATTTCCTGAATGTGCGAGCGCAGCTCGCGGGTCTCCGGATCGATGATCGCGAATTCCTCCTCGATACCGAGAGTAAACGTGTGCTCTTTGGTGCTCATGCGGGGCGCAAATGTCCCTCAGAAATCGCGTGCTGTCATCCCGAGTCGCGAAGACGACGAGGGACCTCACATAGAGTCGATGCGATTCCGCGGTACTCTGTGTGACCGCATCTGCGATTGCGAGATCCTTCGCTTGCGCTCAGGATGACACGCTGATTGAGTTATCGATATTACGCGAGGTCGCTAAGCGAACGCCTTGTCACTGCGGCTTGAAGGAATTTGCCCCAGCTTAAGTTGTCGCGGTCGGGGACGTGCTCGCGCGCTTTGCGAATTGCCATTTCCGAGATTGCTTCCACGACCCATTCGAAATTCTGCTGACCGATCCACGCCGCTTCGCAATCGGGCGCAGGATTGCAAAAGTCGATCGCGACCGGCACACCGTCGCGAATGGCAAATTCCACGGTGTTCAGATCGTAGCCGAGAAATTGATTTAATCGGAGCACGCCCTCCTCGACTCTTTGCAGAATGTCGTTCGGTGCATGCCACTCAGTTTGATACCGCAAATGAAACGGATGCCGCGGCTCGTACGGCATGATTCGGACGTGGCGCTGATCGATTGAGTAGCAGCGAAAATACATGTCGAACTTAATTTCCTCCTGCAGCATCATCACCAGCTGTCCGGTGTCGTTGTAAGCGCGGAAAAATTCATCGCGATTGTGCAATCGATAGACGTTCTTCCAACCGCCACCGCTGAACGGTTTGAAGAACGCAGGCCAGCCGACGTAACTGAAAATCGCTTCCCAATCGAGCGGGTAGCCGAGATTGCGAAATGATTTGTCGTTGGTATCCGGTGGGAGCTGGTTTGATGGCAGCAAGACTGTGCGCGGAACTGCCACGCCAATCTTGGTGGCCAGCGCGTTATTGAAAAATTTGTCGTCTGCGCTCCACCAAAACGGATTGTTCACTACGGCGGTGCCGGTCAGTGCGGCGTTCTTAAGCCACGCGCGATAGAACGGGACGTCCTGCGAGATGCGATCGATCACTACGTCGTAACCGCACGGCTCGCCCTGGATCACTTTGTCAATCCTGACAAACTCCGCGACAATCTCTTTGCCGCTTGTCTTTTGGTTTACCCGCTCGACAAATGCCGGCGGAAAACTGTGTTCCTGGCCAAAAAGAATTCCGATTTTTTTCATAGTAAATTAAACCGCGGATTTCGCGGATTACACGGATAGCCGCAAAATCGAAAACTCGAACAGCGAGGACTCCCCGCTATCTCATTAACACCGGACTTCAGTCCGGTGATCACCGCGACGCGCGGCAATAAAGCCGTTGCAACGGCTTTGTCCAGACAAGGAGTTTGAACCCATCTCTAGCAAGAATAAGCTAATGCATGGTCAAGAAATTGCTGCACACGCGCTACCGCGTACTCGACTTGGAGAAAACGGTTTCGTTCTACAAGGATGTTCTCGGACTCCAGGAAACTCGGCGTCAAACCTCCGGGCGCGGTTCGCAACTTGTATTTCTAAAAGCGCCTAGCAGCGATGAGGAAATTGAGATTTGCAAATTTGACGAGAGCGGGCCGGTAGTGGTTGGCCCCGATCTTACGCATCTCGCCTTCGAAGTGGAGGACTTGGACAAGTTCGCGAAGCATGCAGCGGTCAAAGGCTACCCGTTATCCGATGGACCGCATCCGAGTGGTATCGGCAAGATTGCCTTCATCGACGCGCCAGAAGGGTACGAGATCGAACTGATCGAGCGCGGGTCGAAATCGTAATTGCTGCGTTGCCAGATATGCGTGGGGACGCTTGCGCGGGTAAACGTTTTGTCGCTAATTTCCCGTCCATGATGTGGCGCAAACGATTTTTCTTTCTTTGCGCATTGGTGTCAGTATTCGCCCTGAGCGCGTGGAGTCAGGACGCTGCTGACTCGCAGGCGGTACGGCCGAGCGGAATCTCTGGCCCGGTTCGAAAAGCGAAGGCGGTCACAGCCAAGGAAACAGAGGATGCCGATGTTGAGTCCAGTCCTGCTCGTAAGACAAAGACGTCCAAATCGACTAATGCCGCGTCGCACCGGAAACGCGCAAAGGCAAAAGAAACCGAAGAATCAATTCCCGCGCCGACCGAGTACACCCCGGAAGGAATACCGAAAACCAGTGCGGCTTCAGTGATTGTGGTGGACGCGAACACGGGCAAAACATTGTATGAAAAAAATGCAGACCAGGTAAGGATCCCGGCCAGTACGCAAAAATTGCTTACCGCGTTGATTGTGGCTGAGCGCGGCTTTTTGGATCAGCCGGTGACGGTTCAACCGGTGGACACAATGGCTGAGCCGGTGAAACTGAACATCAAAGCGGGCGACACATA